>DASSAF010000276.1:0-5672 GCA_035685565.1 Nitrosopumilaceae archaeon
TAAAAAAGAAAATAAAATAATTCTTTTTTCTTTTTCTGTAATTATTTTTCTATAATGTATTCGTCGTCTACTTCCATGCCAAAATGTCTGCCAGTTGCTACTTTGGCGTGAGCTAAAACGGTATCTCCTTTTTTGAGATGAGTCACTGAAATCAAATGTCCATTTGGTCTGACAAACCTAATCGTTTCTGCATTTTGTGCTATGATTCCGCCAACTTCATCACCGATTTGAGCTTTAATCATAAGCATTGGTCTGCTTTCAATTTTGGAGCGACCCACAGTTGCCCTTCTAGCCCTTCCACGTGAATCCAAAACCAATACTTCAGAACCAGTTTCTAGCTCTGACAAGTATTTTGTAGTTCCATCTGGTGAAAGTGTATAGCAATGAACTGCGCCGGCATTTACTCTAAATGGCCTTGGAGATGTAAATGACGAGCCAACTGATTCGTTGTGAACCAAAAACAAAAAGTTTGATCTACTTCCAATCAACATTCCCTCGCCGCGTCTAAGCATAGATGCAGTATCTACACAAACTCTCTCGCCATTTCCGACTTCTTTAATTTCAAGTATCTTGGCAGGTCTTAGATCAAAACTTTTTGTTCCAAGATATACTAGCACTTCTCTTACTTCGTTAATGGAATCTGTTGAAAATATTACGCCATCTACACCAATTTCTAAAATGGAGAACATCTTCCTTACTTCATCAGGATTTTTTGCAGTTGCAAATACTTTGGTGTGAAGCTTGTGCAATTTAGCTATGATATTTTCAAGAGGAATTATTTTCCAGTCAGTAACATCTACAACTACAAAATCAAGACCAGTCTTTGCAAATTTTAGTATGTTTTCTATATCGTGATTTGAGAGAACCTTGAATCTCATGCCGATTTTTTTGCCCTTGTATTTTGTTGGCCTGTCCACTATGACATAGCTTGCATTCTGAGATGTGTATAGTGTTGATAGTTTGGTCTTAAGCCCTCTTATGTTCTGGGGGTCTACATTGACAATCTTGATTCCTTCACTCTCGATTTCAGCAAGAAATTTGCCAAGCTGCCCCCTTGATACCTTGGGGGAAATTATTAATTCCCTATTTTTGGTCAAGATGTTTTGCAGCTTCCTTTGCAGTCTCTTTTCTAAATATTATGCCAGCCAAGGCATGGGTCATCTTACCGGGGTTTTTGTGCTCAAAGATATTTCTGCCATATGTTACTCCCTTTGCTCCTGCTTTCATTGCGTCTTCTGTCATTTCTAATATGTCCATGTCAGTTTTTGCTTTTGGCCCACCAGCTATTACTATTGGAACTGGAGTGCTTTTTACAATTTTTGCAAATGAATCCACATCGCCAGTATACAAAGTCTTGACAATGTCTGCTCCAAGCTCTGCCCCTATTCTTGCAACATGGCCTACAATTTCAGGATCGTGTGGATTTTTGACATTCTCGCCCCTTGGGTACATCATTGCCAATAGAGGCATGCTCCATTTATGACAATCATCTGAAATTCTTCCAAGCTGTTCAATCATTTCTGGCTCTTCTTTTCCGCCAATGTTGATATGAAGAGAAACTCCATCTGCACCTAGTCTGAGTGCTTCTTCAACAGAACCAGTTAGCATTTTTCTATTTGGGGAAGTTGAAAGTGATGTGCTGCCTGAATAATGTACTAGTAATCCAACTTTGGGTGGTTTTGGAAACGTCTTGAGAATTCCTTTGTTTACTATAATCGAAGTCAATCCATAATGCTGGCAATCATAAACTAATGCATGAGGATCTTCAATTCCCTTTAGGGGACCACTAGAAATTCCATGATCCATTGGAATACAAAGCATCTTTCCAGCTCGTAAAATCCGATTCATTCGGAGTTGGTGACCTGTGACCATTGGAATTTATCCTCGGTGTGTGCCCTACTTAAAAATACCGGGTATAATCTGCTGTCAAGAATTAAATAAGATGAAACAAACCCAAAGACAAATTGAGTCAAGTTACAAAAGAGCTTTATAGTTCGGAAATCGGTGACATATTAGAAAATTCACTAAATGGAATTAGGCCTGGACTAGATGATTGCATGAGATTATTAGAATCAAACGATGTTCATCTTATTGGTCTAGTGGGTGGACATCTTGCCAGAAAAAAGTTTGGAAAAAAGGTCTCATTTGTAAACAATATGATTCTAAATTACACTAATGTATGTATAACTGACTGCAAGTTTTGTGCATTTTATAGACCGCCAGGACACGAAGAGTCTTACACTGTTTCACTTGAAGAAATCGAATCACGAATCAAGGCAGCTTCTGAGATGTTTGGAATTACTCAAGTATTGATTCAAGGAGGTCATAATCCAAAACTTCGAATTGAATATTATGAAGATGCATTTAAAATGATGAGGGAAAAATTTCCCAAAGTTGGTATACATGGATTATCTGCATCAGAAATCGATATGATATCTAGGGTAGAAAAAATTAGCACTAAAGAAGTTCTTTCAAGATTAAAAAAAGCTGGACTGCAATCGGTACCTGGTGCAGGCGCAGAGATTTTAGTAGATTCTGTCAAAAACATAATCAGCCCAAAAAAAATCTCGTCTGAGCAGTGGTTGAAAATAATGGAGGAAGCTCATACCATGGGGCTGCCAGCGTCTGCAACAATGATGTATGGACATGTAGAAAGTGTAAGGGATATTGCAGAACACTTTATCAAAATCGCAAAGCTTCAAGAAAAAACAGGAGGGTTTATGGCCTTTATTCCTTGGAGCTTTGAGCCAAACAATACACTTATGCAAAAAGAAGAGACTGTAAAATACTCTGCAGGTGGCTCGCAGCTGCTAAAGATGATAGCAATATCAAGAATCATGTATGATGGACTGATCCCACACATTCAATCCTCATGGCTTACAAACGGTGTGGGGATGGCGCAGATTGCACTACAATACGGGGCTGATGACTTTGGGGGAACACTACTTGGAGAAGAAGTTGTTTCATGCACAGGTTCCCGTTCTACGGAGCTTACCTCAAATAAAATAATACAAGCGGTAAAGCAAATTGGATATCAGGTAGAAGAGAGAGACAATTTCTATAATACAGTTCAGATGCACTAAATTCCGTAACTAGACCACTTGGCATCAACTATGTTCTTTGTATCTTCATCAACTGAAACCAGTTCTTGAATCTCTCTTTGGTATCCTTCTTCTTTGGTCTTCTGAGTTGCATCAATTCCAAGCTTTGATCCGAGATTTACTAGTGGTGATGCAGGATCCAAAGTGTCAGTTGGCGTGTTGTTTATTATTATAACATCCCGTGCGGCATCAGATCTGGTTGTGATTGCCCATATGACATCATTGATGTCATGTACATTGATGTCTTCATCTACAACCACAAAAATTTTTGTTAGTGCAAGTTGACCCAGACCCCATAACCCCATCATTACTTTTTTTGCCTGACCTGGATATCTTTTCTTGATTGATATGATGGCCATTCCCTGGAACCATCCGGCAGCTGGCATGGAAAAATCAACAACTTCGGGTTGGAACATTTTGATCAAAGGCAGAAATGAGCGCTCTATCACTTTGCCAATAAACGCATCTTCTAAGATTGGCTTGCCGACAATGGTGGTGTGATAAATTGGTTTTTCTCGTCGCATTATTCCAGTTAGAGTAAACACGGGATATGGCTCTGGTGGGGTATAGTATCCTGTATGATCACCAAACGGTCCTTCCATTCTGATGTCAGACGGATCAACATATCCTTCTAGTACCAGCTCTGCATTTGCAGGAACTTCAAGATCAACGGTCTTGCATTTTACAGTTTTAATTCCTGTCTTTCTTGTTATTCCGGCAAAAAGATATTTGTCTAGCCCTTCGGGGACAGGTGCAACGGCAGAAAATACTGTTGCTGGGTCTGCACCAATGATTACGGCCACTTCAATTTTATTTCCAGCATCTTTTTTGATGTCGTAATGATGTGCACCCCTCTTGTGCTTTTGCCAATGCATGAGAGCATGAGTGCTATCAAGTATCTGCATTCTATATACTCCTAGATTTCTAATATCTGTGTCTGGATGCTTTGTAGCAACAAGACCGAAAGTGATGAATTTTCCAGCATCTTTGTACCATGTTTTTAAAATTGGAATCTTGTCAAACGAAGGTGAATCTTCAAAAATTTCTGTCACAGGTCCGCTTTTTTGAATTTTTGGTGCAATGTCCGTCATCTTTGATAGCTCTGGTAATTTTTTTATTTTTTCAAAAATTCCACTTGGAATTTCCATCTTTGTCATGTCAACAATTCTCTGACCAATTTGAGTAAAATCGTCAGTCTCTAATCCAATCTCTAATCTTTTTAGTGAACCAAAAGCATTACCCAAAACTGGCATGTCATAATTTTTTACATTTTCAAAATAAAGTGCAGGACCGTTTGAATACATTGTTCTTCTTAAAATCTCAGCAATCTCTAAATTGGCATCGACCTGAATTTTTATACGTTTTAGTTCTCCTGCCTTTTCCAGCTTTTCTACAAACTCTCCAAGATCTTCTATTGCCACATCAGTATTGAATTTGTATATTGTATAAGCTTAACTGGATTTTTACACACAAAATGGGAAAAAGATTTAACAAAAGGAATTTAATTGTCTTTAAGAGGAAATTCGTAAGCGTGACTGATCAAAAATGTGCTGTTTGTAATGGACAGGGTAAGATTGCGCTTTTAGATACACCATGTTCGTTTTGCAACGGCACTGGGGAATATACAAAAAGTGCTGAAAGTTATCTAAAGTCACATATTTGTCAATGCATCTTTTTGGATAGGGTCACATGTCCACTGTGTGGAAAAAAATGCCATCATGATACTCCTAACAAACCAAAAATTTTGCTTGGACCTGTCTAGCCTATTGGAGGCAATTCGTTTTTCTTGTCATGGCCACCAGATCCAAATTTGCAGTAAAAACATTGGTCTGATTGCATGTACTTGAGTTGCTCAATTTGTATCGCGCCAATTTTAAGAGCTATTTTGGTAAGCATTCTGTATTTGAAAGGCATTGCGGGAATTACTTCTTTTAGATATACTCTGTAGTGATCAGGGCAAAACTTGAGTGTGATTTTGCCAACTTCTTTACTTGTTTGACTTATGGTCCTTGCTACATTGACCTGTTCTCTTATGTATTCATGTTTAGGGCAAGGACAGTTTCTTCCGCCTGGATGCTTGTAGGCAGGTGTATTTTTCCAGTCAAACCCGGGGTAATCCCTTTCAAAATCGTCCAACGGATAACAAATCCCGTGCGCTTCTTATAAAACTTCTATAAATAATCATATCCAAACCTGATCAAAATCTAAATAAACTACATTTGCATGACCAAATAGCACATGTCAAAAGAAAGCAAACCAAGAAAACCACGATCTTCTTCTAAAAAATCTACTTCTGAACTTGAAGCAAAAATAGCCGAACTTGAAGCAAAGCTAGGCCAATTATCGTCTCAGGTAAAACCTGCAGAACAGCATGCAAGACCATCTGAAACACATTCTGCACCACCTCCGGCACCAAAACCAAGACCGACGGCTTCAGGTCCAACTCATGGAACATTGCCAGCAGGAATGGCTCCACCAAAACCAAAAGAGGCACCAAAACCATCTGCATCAACAGTATCATCTGGCGAAGTTGCACCAGCATATGCAACAACCAGTTCTACAGGATATACA
>DASSAF010000277.1:0-2851 GCA_035685565.1 Nitrosopumilaceae archaeon
ATTCAAAAGAAATCCTATGGCCATTCCATCTCCAGTTGGTAAAATAATTTTCCTGTTTTTTGGGGTTGTAGAAAAAGCGTTGCAAGAACCGATTAGCCTGTTAAGAACGTCTATCTTTGCTATCTGTTTCTTAACTGATAAAGATGGATCTGAAAGACCAACCACATCAATAAAGAAAAAGTTGGCATTGATGACATCTGGCAGCCCCATATCTGAAATATTATGCCCGTATACTCCTGACAGTTTTTGATATGTTTGCCTGCATTTTTCAGTATCAAAAACAAGATCAGAGTCCAGTATTGGCTCGCCTGAAATTGTATTTCCGCACAACATGCATTTCATCGATGACAAAGATACTTTCTAGTGAAAAAAGATGTGCTTAAACTTTGACTTGTGTTTCTTCAGAAAGATGTTTGATTTGATCTGCAAAAGGATGGTCTGGGTGTTTTAGAACCGTCAAGAATTCCTTTCTGCTAAACTGAATATCACAATAGCACGGAATTGCAGATATCACGTCCATTCCAACAGTTTTAGAAATCCTATCACTAACGTCGGATTCTTGCTGAATTAAAACGCCAGCATTGTCAGACAAGGATTTGGTCATCATGTGCGGCGCACAAAAGCCTGCTACTCTGTTTAAAATCAGGTATGATTTGGCGCCAAATTTTGTTAACGACCCGTAAATATCATCTGCCATTTTCTTTGTACCATCTATATCCAAATCACCCATCTTGAGTGTTAAAAACAGAATATCGGCTACTGCCAATGCGTTAATTGACCAATATCTTATGCCAGGACTGGTATCAATTATGATATAATCTACGCCAAATTCTGAGATCAGTTGTTCTCTTAAAAGTATAAACTTGCGAAGTAGTTGCATCTTTGAGATTTCTTCTTTTCCTCCTTCAAGTTTATAGATCTCTTCTTTTTTTGGATTGCAAAAACCAACCCAGAGTTTTCCATTCTTATTATTTTCATTTGATGAAGTGTTATTTTGTTTGTCATGTTCAGTAATGACACTTGTCATATCAGTAGCTAAATCTTCCACATCTGCTTCATTAATTAAAAAATCATTAACCCATCTCTTTGGTGTCTTTTCAAAATAAGCTTGTATGCTAGGCGCAGATACATCCAGATCTAGTAGAAAAACGCGGTATCCTTTTTTTACTAAAACAGCAGCAAAATTACATGCTATTGTTGTTTTTCCAGTACCGCCCTTGTACGAATGAAAGGCAATGCATTTGGCCATTGTTCTAAAACTGTGTCATATGTATTTAGGAATTTCTAAAAATGATTTGAAAAATATAAAAATCAAAATGTTTAGCTAAAATCGCTTCCATACAAGCTTCTAAATCTCTTAAAGATCAAGGCACAATCTTCACTGTCAAAAACATAATTGGTATCATCAATTTTCTCTACTAAAACTTGTTTTTTTGGTTCATTGATTTTTTTTCCGCACATCGCACATGTATTTTTTTGCTCATCATTTTGCATCGTCCTCTTTTCCTTATTTTAGAATATTATTGTAGTTAATCATTATTCCTGTATTTGCAAGGCTCCAGATGGACATGCATGTACAGTTTTACGAATTTGATCCTCAGGTGCGCCGTCTGCAACAATAACAAACTTTCCATCTTTTACTTGAAACACAGAAGGAAGACTTTTTACACAATTACCTGAATGTGTACAAATTTTATCATTCCATGTAATTTTTAGCATAATTAATTCAAATCACAATATGATATAAAGATTAGATTTTTTTGATTTTAACTATTTTTCATTCTGCCAACTACGCTTGTAAGTCTCATCTTTGAGTCCAAATCCCTTGAAAACTTGAAAATAGACTTGCTTTATTTTGTTTTGTTTATCCAATTCCGATTGTATCCAAAGACTCTCAAATATGGATGCACATGAAGAAACATTTGATTCGCTGTTTGAATAAGTGGCCAACCCAGTAGACTCTCTGAGTGTTTCTTTTGTATCATCGTTGATTTCTATAGAAAGCGAGATTGTCTGGTCTATTATTAGAGTGACGATATTGGTTTGCAAAGGCTTACGAATATGTTGGATGTGAATTCTCTTCTGTCTTTCTTTTGATTTCGTTTTAGATATTTCTTTTATGGCGTCATCTTCTGCTGGCGTTAGTAATCTTACATTAACACCGCGCTCTACAGATTCTTTTAGTATGTCTAAGATATTTTCCTGTTTTGCACGATAAAATGAGTTGATTGAGGAAAATAGTATGAGTATTTCATATGTAGCAGATTTTAAAAGATTGTGAACAGTTTTTTGAATTTCCACAGGATCTCTAATTGTTTCAATGAATTCTTTATCAAGCCCTAGTTCAATTTCTTTAATTTTTTCCCTAGCCTGAATTGCTTTACTCCAAAGAGTATCAAACAGAAATTGTTGTAACTCTATGAATTGTTTATTATTCATGTGAATAAGTTGTGTTTCTAATTTTCCATCAAATGTAAGCATGTTACCAACATATTCAACCCCGTCAGATATTCCAAAGTTCCCTTTAACTCCATCCATATGACGAACATCAAAATATCTCATCATAGTTTTACAGTAGGCAATGTTTTCTTTGGTAATTTCTGTAATTAATCTTAATTTTGTTCCTTTATACTTGAGTTGTGCTATTGCATTCCAAAGTTGTTCGCTGCCTATCTGAGCTGCTGGGCCATTTTTATCATAACAGCAATCAAGTTTTTCCTTTATCTTTGAAATTATTTGTAATGCTAGTTCTTCTGAATTTTCAATATCATGTCCAATTTCTAATTTTTCAGAATTTGTATTTGCTGGGGTTTCCAAATTCACATATATGGTAAAATTCATAAATATAAAC
>DASSAF010000278.1:0-1525 GCA_035685565.1 Nitrosopumilaceae archaeon
TAGAAGGAAAAGGGGTAAATGTGATAAATTCTTTAAACACCAGCATCTTTGCCGGAAACAAACTGTTTACACATATGCTTTTGCAAAAACAAAACATACCAACACCATTTAGCGCAGTTGCCTTTTCTGAAGAAGCTGCACTAGAAGCTCTAGAAAAGAATGGTTACCCAATGGTGCTCAAACCAACTGTAGGCAGTTGGGGAAGAATGATTGCACTGCTAAAAGACCACGATTCTGCCGAAGGAATAATGGAAAGTAGAGAGCGAATGTACCCAATTTACCAAGTATATTATTTAGAAGAATTTGTACAAAGACCGCCTAGAGATATCAGGGCGATCATGGTAGGAGACAAGGTAGTTGCTGCCATATATCGATACTCTGGAGAGGGACAATGGAAAACAAACATGGCACTTGGTGGAAGAGCCGAAGTGTGCAAGGTGACAAAAGAATTGGAAGATATTTGTATCAAGGCAAAAAATGCCGTATACGGTCAGATAGTAGGAGTAGATCTAATTGAAAGTAAAGAAAAAGGCCTTGTTGTACATTAAGTAAACAACACAACAGAATACAAAAATACCGTTAGAGTTACTGGTGTAGATATTCCAGCAATGATGATAGATTACGCATTACAGTCGAGAAAATAAGAATTGGACTCTTCAATTACAGTAACACCAAGGTTTTCAGTAAAGATGCTTGAGAAAACACTTAGGCTTTACACTCCTTCACTTGCAGAAAAACCTCTTGCAGAATTTTTAGCAGACAAGTGCGATGATTTGGGATTTGAAAATATTCACATCGACGAGGTTGGAAATCTTATTGCAACAAAAGGAGCTGGCTCTCCAAAAATTCTTTTATGTGGACATATGGACACAGTACCAGGTAAAATAAAAGTAAAAAACGATAATGGATACATTTACGGACGTGGTGCATCTGATGCAAAGGCTCCACTTATGGCAATGCTTCTTGCTGTAGCTTCGATTCAAAACAACAGTGGAACTGTAGTATTTGCTGCAGTAGTAGATGAAGAAGGAAACGCAACCGGAATCAAAAGTTTGGTTAAACAAAAACTAGACATTGATTATGCTATCTTTGGTGAACCAAGCGGAATTAGGAATATAACAATAGCATACAAGGGAAGAATTGCTATCAATCTCAAAGTAAATGTAGGAAATAGTGCACATGCCAGTGCTCCTTGGCTTGCAAAAAATGCAATAGATGAGTCATATGTGTTCATTAAAGAACTCAAAGATGCGCTAGAGGCAAACCAATCGGACAAACCAAAGGGCATGATCCTAACTGCTACTTTAACTGAGATAAAGGGAGGAACTAGTCACAATGTAACAGCGTTAGAATGTGATGCAATAATGGACATCAGGATTCCAGTAAACATGAACTGCAAAACAGTTGGAGAAAAAATAGCAACTACAGTACAAGAGGTTGCAAAAAAACAAGGAGTCAATGCATTTTATTCTGTACTTGATGAAACAGAACCATTTGAGGCACGACATAATTCTCCACTTGTAAG
>DASSAF010000279.1:0-1552 GCA_035685565.1 Nitrosopumilaceae archaeon
CAGAAAAACTCAATACTGTTTACGTATTTTTTGACAACAGACTTGTAGATTCGGTAACAGTAGCTAGCGACGGTTCATTTAGTGTGGGATTTCCAGTGCCAATATCAGCACTGGGCTCACATACTATTACCATTTCAGACAATCCATTACATACAGGTGGTGTCTTTGAATTAGCTTCCACACATTTTACAGTAAAGTCAGCATCAATTCCAGAATTTCCGTTTTCATTTAGCTTGGTGATTATTTTTGTTGCTGTCACAGCAGTATACCTAGGCATAAGACAAAAAATGTCAGCAACCTTCAAGCCTTTTTAGATTACGGCAATACCAGTCAATTATAAAAAAAACTGATTGCCAAAAATGTACAACTAATTTTCCAGTCAACTTGGATATAACAAACACTCATTGACAGTAAGTATTAGGAGGAGTTTCGAGTTTGTATTTGCTTAATACACACAGGGCTTCTTATCTCAACTCTTATACCTACACACAGAGATAAGATGCGAAACATCAGGCAGGTAGTAGCAATTGCGTTTGTAACAATGTTTGTATTTTCTGCCATCCCGCATTCATATGCGGATATAGTTAGTGTTGATATCAAAAGACCAATCTACCTTGACCACAAGTACAAATCAGATCCGTATCTTTGTGTATATTCAAGTACACCAAGAGACTTGACAATAGCGCAGACTGCAATCACTGACTGGCAGAACCATCTCAGAGATTACACCAAAAACTATAACGCATGGAACATCAAAGTCGGAATAAACGAGCAAGACAAAACACTGTGCACTGCAGAAATAATCTACTCTCCTTTCCCTAATACTGACAAGTTTGATAGCTCAGGAAATGCTTGGTGGAATCATCAAGTTACCAAATCCAAAGTCCTGGGCCTAACCTATACTTTCTGGGACAGAGCATGGGTCTATGTCTTTACATCACAATACTATTTCCCAGAACAAACACAGATGGCATCTGATAATAGCGGAAAATTAAAGCCAGTTCCATCCACCTTTGTACCATTATCTGACAGGCAGGTACTTTCCATCACAGAGCATGAGCTAGGACATGTATTTGGAATAACACATGATGATGACAATCCTGCAAGTGATGCAGCCATGTCTCAAGGATTAGAAAATGCAAAAACCGCACACGTTACAGACAGTGATGTTGCCCAAGTAGTAGAGCGATACGGAAGCACCGGCTTTATCGTATAAACATTTTATTTTCAGATCAACATCAACACAAATCATTTTGGTATTTTGCTAAAAAATTGTTTCAGATGTCTGCTGTTTACTTGGATTTATACATCTAAAAGTTTGAGTAAAAAAAATTCTTCCCAGTTATTATCTAGATTGTAAAAAACAATTATCCAGTGATTTGTTTAGTAATTAAATAAATTCAATTACTGGGAACAATTGACTAGTCAAAATGCATTTCCAATTTTGGTAGACCGAAGGAACCTTAATTATAAAGTAAAGGGTATTTTTTGCGTGGTTGGTAAGAGCAGTCGGGTGAGGGTAATTGGAAGAATTCCAATTCTCCCAATATTT
>DASSAF010000280.1:0-6336 GCA_035685565.1 Nitrosopumilaceae archaeon
GATGTGACAAGCTTGCCAATATCCTTTCTCTTGTTTAACATGTTAAAAAATCCATTAAGAGAATCAATTATCACTGCGGATTTTTTAGTACTCAAATCCACCAAGATTTTTGCCAGTGTATTATTTAATACTTCAAAAGTAGGTTGGAATAAAGTAAGGTTTTGAGGAGTTTTAATCATTCCAGATACAATGTAGCCACTATACAATAAATCAAGATCCAAATACAACACATCCAGTTTAAGATCCTCTACAAGTTTTGCAATAAAACCAGCTTTAAGAAAGGGATCGGAATACAAAACTGAATTAATTTTGTTTTGCCTAAGTATGTTTTCTAAATTCAAAATAATTTCAGCCTTTAAAGTATTATCATGATTTTTAAACAACGCTGTAGTAGATAGAATCGTAATATAATAATGAATTTAGATTATGATGTTTCTCAAGATTTTCCGTTTAAAGACACAATCTATCTAAACAATGCGTCAACTTCACTGATGCCAATTTCTAGCATAAAGGCGATGACTGATTTTCTTATAAGCTATAATGAGATGGGACCAGATTCAAAAAATGCCGATAGTTACGTAACAGAAAAACTCTTTCTTGCAAGAAAGGCCATTTCACATTTAATAAAATGTAAACCAGAAGAGGTGATCTTTACTCAGAGTACCACAGACGGTGTTAATATGGTTGCCAGCGGTTTGAAATTAAAGCAAACATCAAACATCATAATTCGTGATTCAAATCATGAGCATCCTGCAAATCATTATCCATGGGTACGTTTGGCTGAAAAGTTGAAAGTAAATAATTTGAAAGTCAACAATATTGGCTATTTTGATCTTGAAGAATTAAAGAAGATGATCGATACTAACACTGGTCTTGTTGTACTAAGTCATGCACTTTTTAACACAGGTGCAATTTTACCTGTAGAAGAAATTGGAAATATCTTAGCTGAAAAAAACATTCCATACTTTATAGATGCTGCACAAACAGTTGGGTGTCTTGAATATGTTGATGTAAATAAAATCAAATGCAATTTTATGTCTTTTAATGGTTCAAAGTGGCTTTGTGGTCCCATGGGAACTGGAATATTTTTTTGTAAAAAAGAATCATCTGAGATGCTAGAACCGCTTCAAGTAGGTGGAGAATCAGCTATATTTCATGAGGGTAAAATTGCTTACAAGGAGATGCCAGCTAAATTCCAAGCTGGATTTCGTAATTGGGCAGGAATAGCTGGCCTTGAGGCATCTGTTGTCTATTTGTTACGACTAGGTCTTGAAAATATTAGAAAAAAGAATATCAAACTTGCCAATATGATGCGTGAGGAGCTATCAAGAATTCCAGGTGTTATTTTGTATGGGCCTGATGAACCAGAAAAAAGGACAAGTATTGTCTCTTTTTCACTTCTAAATCAGGAACCAAAAATTGTTGTAGAAAGACTTGAGAAGCAAAATATGATTCTTGCAGTGCGAGAAATCTTTGCTCAGAAAGTGATTAGAGCTTCAATGCATTTTTTTAATACAGAATCCCAGATTCTCAAAGTAATAGATGCAATTAAAAAAAGTTAGTTATTGCTCTTGTTCTTCTATAACCATCATTGTTAAGGTAGAATACACTTTGTCTATTTTTCTGATTTTGTTGGTTATGATGTTTCGTAAAAGATCCATGTTATCTGCTGTTATTTTTACTATGATATCATACACGCCATATACTCCTTGGACTTCATATCGAACCATTTTTCCTTCTTTATCTAGTATTTCTTTAATTTTCTTTATGATCTCCACATCAGATCCCAAGTCAGAATTTAACAAGATGTACGTTGTAGGCATAAGATAATTCTCGTTGTACAATATTTAACCTTTGACTAGAACATCTGTATGTGTAATTAGTGATTAGAAAACAAATTGGAATCTATTTCGTTTATAATTTTCTGCTAATTTTCCAATTATGGGAATTTTGTTTCCACAAAATTTACAGTTGTTATTTTCATCCATGTTCCAGTCTTGGATATCAAAGCCATATCTTTTGACAACAATGTTGTTGCATTGAGAACAGTATGTATGTTCTAGTGGATGACCGGGTACATTTCCAAGATACGCGTATGTTAGTCCTTCTTTTTTTGCAATCTCATAGTGTTTTTCAAGTGTTTTGATTGGTGTTGATTCAAACTCCATCATTTTGTAATCCGGGTGGAATCGTAAGAAATGAATTGGCATTTCAGGCCCAAATTCATCATAAATGAACTTACAAAGCTTGGTTGCATATTCTAAATTATCTCCAACCTTTGGAACTATTAAATCAGTTATTTCTACATGAATTTTGGTTTTATCCCTGATTTCTTTTAGAGTATCAAAGATTGGTTTTGGATCAGGAACTCCGATGTATTTTCTGGTAAAATCAGGTTCGGCATTGCCCTTAAAGTCAACAGTAATACAATCAAGAAATTCATCCATCATCTTTACTGTTTGTGGCGTATCGTAACCATTTGAGACAAAAATATTGAAAAGACCTTTTTTTCTTGCAATAATCCCACAATCACGTGCAAATTCAATGAAGATTGAGGGCTGGTTATAGGTATAGGCAATTCCGTCAGCACCATATCTAAGAGCTTGATCTACTACTTGTTGAGGAGTCATTTCAGTTCCTTCTGCTTTTCTTCGTTGACTGATGTCATAGTTTTGACAATATTTGCACAACCAATTACAACCAGTAGTAGCTATGGAATAGATGCTAGTGCCAGGTCTGTAATGAGTTACCGGTTTTTTTTCTATAGGATCTACGTGACCAGAAATTACTTTACCATAAACAAATAACTCGAGTTTTCCGCCTTTGTTTCCTCTAACACCACACAAGCCAATCTGTTCTTTACCAATTTCGCAATATCTAGCACATGCTGTGCAACGAACCTTATCGTTTGGTAGCTTTTCATAAAGTATTGCTTCTTTGGACGTCATCATTTACTACATGAAATTATCATATAAGCTATCACGTTGCTGCATGCATAGAAGCTCTTTCTGGTCTTAGCTTTTTGATTGCGTGTAATAGATCTTCTTGTGTAATCTTTATGGATTTAACTGATTTTTCTTTGTTGTTTACGTATCGCTTTATTGCAGTTATTGCTGCTCTACTACAAACACCCTCAATTTCTGCTCCACTAAATCCTTCTGTCATTTCCACAAGTTTTGCCAAATTCACATCTTCTGCTAATGGCTTTTTCTTTGTATGAATCTTAAAGACATTTTCACGTCCTTTTGAATCTGGTAATGGCACTTCAATTATTCTATCAAATCTTCCAGGTCTTAATAATGCGGGATCAATAATGTCTACTCTGTTGGTAGCACCAATTACTAGCACGTTATGCAATTCTTCAAGACCGTCAATCTCTGTTAGAATTTGCGAAACTACTCTTTCGGTAACATGTGAATCTGAACTTCCAGAACCTCTGGCTGGTGCTATTGCGTCTATTTCATCTAAGAATATTATGCATGGAGCAGCCTGTCTTGCTTTTCTAAAAATCTCACGCACTCCTTTTTCAGATTCCCCTACCCATTTTGATAAAAGCTCTGGGCCTTTAATGCTGATAAAGTTAGATTCTGTAGTATGTGCAAGGGCTTTTGCAATCAATGTTTTTCCTGTACCTGGTGGGCCATACAATAAAATTCCTTTTGGAGAAGTAACTCCCGTATACTCAAATGCTTCTTTGTATTTTAGTGGCCATTCAACAGCTTCATGTAATTCTTCCTTAAGTGACTCTAATCCTCCAACGTCATCCCATGTGACATTTGGAACTTGGACTAACACTTCTCTTAATGCAGATGGTCTTACTTCTTTTAATGCATCCTTAAAGTCATCATCAGTAATTACAATTTTTTGTAAAATTTTAGCTGGAATTTTTTCTTCTTCAAGATCTAATTCAGGTAAGATTCTTCGTAATGATCTCATTGCTGCTTCCTTTGCAAGCATTTCTAAATCGGCACCAACAAATCCATGTGTTACTTTTGCAATTTGATCTAAGTTGACTTTATCATTAAGAGGCATACCACGTGTATGAATATCCAAGATTTCTTTTCTGCCTGCCTCATCTGGTATTCCAATCTCAATTTCACGATCAAATCTTCCTGGTCTTCTTATTGCAGGATCAAGTGAGTCTGGCCTATTTGTTGCTGCAATAACAATGACCTTGCCTCTTGATTTCATTCCATCCATTAGAGTCAATAATTGTGAAACTACCCTTTTTTCTACCTCACCTGTAACTTCTTCTCTTTTTGGGGCTATCGAATCAATTTCATCAATGAATATTATGCTTGGAGCACCTTCTTCTGCTTGTTTGAAGATATCACGTAATCGCTCTTCGCTTTCCCCATAGAATTTTCCAATAATTTCGGGTCCACTAAGTGAAATAAAATGAGAGTTTGTTTCTCCAGCTACTGCTTTTGCTAAAAGTGTCTTTCCTGTACCAGGAGGACCATACAATAATACTCCTTTTGGTGCTTCCACGCCTAATTTTTCAAATAATTCAGGATGTCTCATTGGGAGTTCTACCATTTCACGTATCTTTTGAACTTCTTTCTTTAATCCTCCTAACTCGTCATAAGTAATTCGTGGGATGCTGTGATCAATTGCCTTAGTCATGCTACCTAGCTTGAATTTAGTTCGTTCAGTTATTATGACAGGTTTTGCAGATGGAGTAGTACCTGTTACAATCAGTTGAGTTCTTGCGCCAAGATGTGTCATTACAATAAGTGTATCTCCATTTGTTAAGACATGACCATCATAGTTTACTTGCATGTAATCTTGTAATCCTTCTTCACTTAATTTTTCAATTGGTGATAGAACTACTTGTTCTGCTTCTTTTGCATCTACTTTTTTGACAGATACTTTGTCATTAATGCCAGCATCAATGTTATGTCGTGTTAATCCATCAATCTTTATGACTCCTGTACCATAATCTTCTGGAGAGCCAGGCCATAACTTTACATGGCTTTTTCTATTGCCAATGATTTCTAAAACTTGGCCAACTTCCCAGTTGTTATCCTCAACAATTTTTGGATCGACTAGGGCAATGCCCTTGCCGACGTGGCGCTGTGAAATTTCTGCTATTTTTAATATTATTTCGCTCATAATTTAATCACCATAAAAAATGGGGGTGGATTTATTCAACCTCCACAGTTTTTCCTTTTGGTTTTTCGTCTTCTTTCATTTTGAACCTTACTTCAAGAATTCCGTTAGCATATGTTGCCTTTACAGAATCCTCATCTACCTTTTGTCTTATAGGTACTTTAGCACTGTATTTTTTTTCACCATGTTCTGCATCAAGATTTACTGCGTGTCCTTCAACTACTATCTTGATGTCTTTCTTTTCTACACCTGGCATTTCAGCTACAAGTTTCAGAACCTTTTCTTTGTCATCAACTAGAACATCCACAAAAGGTTCTCTGACATCAGATGTTGGTAAAAGTGCTGGTTTTACGTTTCCATATTCTTTTATGACTGGTTTACCGTCTGGCCCAATTGTCATGGTATATCCATAATAGTATGGACCAAAGGTCTGGAGGTTGCCTGAGTCCTTGAACTCTTCGAATATATCGTCCATATTCATGAATGGTCGAGACATTCTTCTGAAGAGGTTGTCGAATTCGTCATTTAGGAACATGTCATTATCACTTACATAATGTAATGTACATTACATTATATATAGTTTATGGTAATAAAAGTATGAATATTACATAAGACTATTATATATGACAGTTGATATTATCAATGTTTGAAGACTGCAAATGTTTCGGTACCAGATGCTGTACGAGAAATTATCACAAGAAATCGTTCAATTTTTGATTGTATAAAGATGGATTTGGTAAACTACACGGCTCTTGCCGTAAAGATCCAAAAGGATGTAGAAGAACAGGTTGGTCCTGTAAACCTGAACACCATCGTTGTTGCAATCAAAAGATACGCAGATTCATTTGAGAAAAAAGACAAGGTTCAACAAGAATCTGTTTTAAAAAATTCCAGACTTTCATTAACCGATGGAATTGTAGATATAAAATTTTCAACTGATGAATTTGGGGCAAATGATACTGCTACACTTATGGATAAATTTACACAGATAGATCCCGATTACGAATTTTTTAGATTTACAGATTCATTTAGAGTTTTAACCGAAGACATATTGGATGTAAGAAAACTTTTAGAATCATTCCCATTTCAGAAAAACAATTTTCAAACAGGATTAGCAAAAATCAGCATACGTGTTCCAGAATCTCAAAGCGGCTCAGACATAGTTTCTTACGTATCTGAAATACTGCACAGTAATGGAATAGAACTTGTAAATGCCTTTTTTGG
>DASSAF010000281.1:0-2886 GCA_035685565.1 Nitrosopumilaceae archaeon
AATCTGAATCAACTTTGTAATCTGATATAACACTGCTGACTTTTTTCCATACTTTGGAAGGATCAATATCGTAAATGCCGGTTACAATCACATCAGTGATGCCAAAACCAGCAAGCTTTGGGTGCCAAAGACCTTCAGTTGAATTTTTGTAAAATTGTAATCCTTTGATAAGAGTTGAAGCAACACTCCCAAACCCTGCTATTGCTATTTTGATTTGGTCAGGCACGTGACTTTTTCTTGTCGGTGAACATTTAACTCTTTTCTACATATTTGAAGTATCTTTGGATGAACAATTTTTTTTGAATTCAAATCGACTCCAAAACCCACGTCTGAAATGTGCAAATTTATGTCACAAAATTACTATACTAGGCTAAAATTCCCATATTATAAAATTTATATTCAATCCACAGCAAAATTATGTATACTTGAGTAAGACAAGCCTGAGCAAATCTAGAGGAGATAATTTGCCCAAACCAAAGATAAACTGGGGTAAACTAGAGGAAGCTGAAAAATTTGCAGAAATGGTAAAGCTCTTCAGACGTGGAAAAATTAACCGTGATGATTTTAGACGTTTTAGATTACAACACGGTGCATATGGTAGCAGAATGACTGATGACTACAGCATGGTGAGAGTAAAAGTACCGGCAGGAGAAGTTTATCCTGAACAACTTGAAAGACTTGCTCTGTTAAGTGAGGGATTTTCAATAGGCAGTGCACATGTTTCCACAAGACAAAACTTTCAACTTCACTGGATTGCATTAGAAGATGTATCAGAAGTAATGCGTGGTCTTGCCGAAGTTGGAATGACATCAAGAGAGGCATGTGGAAATTCGGTAAGAAATGTAATGTGCAGTCCTCTTGCAGGTGTTTGTACACAAGAAGTTTTTGATCCTACTCCATATGCACTTGCTACTGCAAAATTCCTTTTGCGAAATCCAATGAATCAATCTCTTCCACGAAAGTTTAAGCTCAATTTTACATGTTGTGAAAAACACGGAATGGCAAGGATAGTGGATATTGGCCTGATTCCTCAAAAAATTGACGCTGACGGAAAAACGCACAATGGATTTAAAATATTTCTTGGTGGAGGATTAGGCGCACAATCATTTGTAGGACATCAGCTTGAGGAATTTACTTCTGAGGAAGATTTGTTGTATACAATTATCTCAGTTATCAGAGTTTATGATAGGATGGGAAACCGAGAAAATATGGCAAGAAACAGAATGAGATATCTTGTTAATGAATTGGGTTGGGAAAAATTCCAAAACATTGTACTAAAAGAAAGGGCGATGGTAAGGGTAACCCAATCCGTTATGGTAAAACTTGAACTAGACAAGATTCCAGAGGTTCTTGGTAAAATGAGCATAAGTTCAGATACTCCATCTAAACCTGAAGGATTCTCAAGATGGCTGAAAAGTAATGTGATAAGTCAAAAACAGAATGGATACAGTTCAGTCTTTCTAACTTTAGAATCTGGAGATGTAACTTCTAATCAACTAAGAGCAATGGCAGAAATTGCAAGAGAGTTCTCTGCAGAAGAAAGGGCACGAACTGGATTCTTACAAGACATGGTGTTCAGATGGGTAAAAGATGAAGATCTTCCAAAATTTTATTCAAAATTGTTAGAAGTCGGTCTTGCAAATCCAGGTGCATTAACAATGGCATCTGTAATTGGTTGCTCTGGAACCACATCGTGCAATCTGGCATTAACGAATTCACATAGAATCGCAAAAGAGATTCAAAGAAAATTCCTTGAACTAAAATTAGATGTTGATGATGATTTACGTGATGCTACAATCAAGATAAGTGGCTGCCCCAACTCTTGTGGACAACATGAAATTGCCACAATTGGATTTTATGGTGGAGGTGGAAGGCTGGGTAAAGAGATGTATCCATTGTATTCCATGTCACTTGGTGGCAGATCCGATGAACAAGCAATGTTGGGCTTGACATGCATGAAAGTCCCCGCAAAAAGAGTAATTCCAGCAATTTTAAAAATAATTGAGATTTTCAAATCCGATAAAAAAAATGGCGAAACACTAGACTCTTGGATACACAGAGTCATAGACAATAACGGCAGTAATGGTATGAAATCTTTTAATGACATTAAAGAAATTTTAAAACCTGTAGTGGTTGCCCCAACCATTGAAGAGGATAATGACTTTTACGTCGATTATGGAAACGACGTAAGCTATCATGCAAGAACTGGAAAGGGCGAATGTGCTGCTTGAGTAAAGAAAAGATCATGCGACCCACAATTGATGCAGATGCACTAAGATCTGAAATTAGGGACAAAAGTGTTCGAGTCCTTGATATTAGAAAAGAAGAAGACTACAAACAAAGTCACATCCATGATGCAGTAAATCTTCCTTTAGCAAATCTGCTTGCAGATGACAGTCCTGAAAAGGTCTTGCAATACGCGCAATCCTTTGGAATCTCTGATGAAACGCCAGTTGTAGTTTATGATGATACCTTTGGTGCGCTAGCATCAAGAGTTGCTTGGACGTTGCAGTACATTGGGCATGAAGACGTCTCACTATTGGATATCACTTTTGGTACTTGGAAGAAGATGGGACTTGAAACAAACACAGAAAAAGTATCATTTGACAAAAAAAATCACTCGCTAAAACTTAGACCTGAAATTCTAGCAACAGTGGACTATTTGATACCTGCAAAGGAAAAGGGTGCAATTCTAATTGATAACCGTGAAAGATTGAATTTTCTTGAAAATCATATCCCAGGAGCAATAAACATACCATACAGAATGCTTGCCTCTCCTGATAACATACTGAAACCAAAAGAAGAATTAAAACGACAAATCCAAAATAGGAATATTGCACCTGATGCCGAAGTCATTACATATTGTGGAAGCGTAGGAACTCTTTC
>DASSAF010000282.1:0-7015 GCA_035685565.1 Nitrosopumilaceae archaeon
AACCTGTTATTAATTTCATTTGTACTCCAAATATCTGCTCACAAAATGAAAGTGCGTTTTCAAGTGTTGCAGAAGAAGCTATGATTTGCAATGTTGGACAGATTCTTTTCAACCTCTTTATAATATAATGAACGTTTGAGCCAAATATCCCAGAATATACATGAGCCTCATCAACTATCAAAAATCGTACCGTGTTTAATAATGCAGCAAATCTACTTCTGTGCCACATGTGATAGTGTAACACATCAAAGTTTGTTATTACCACTTGTGGAGGATTTTCTAAAATTTTCTTTCTGTCTAGTTCTTTTGTATCACCATCAAATATTTCTACCTTAATGCCAAGATCATCAGCAATTTCTTTTATTTTTGGTAGTTGGTCTTTTGATAGAGATTTAGTTGGGTAAACAAAAAGGGCTTGAATGGTGTTGCTTTGCCCCTTTTCAAGAATTTTTTGTAAAATAGGGACTACAAACGCTTCAGTTTTTCCAGAGGCGGTTGGTGCACTAATTATCACATTATTTCCCATCATGATATTCCGTATTGCATCTTCTTGAAACTTATAGAATTTTTCTATTTTTTTTGACTCTAAAACACTGGTTATCTTCTCATCTAATCCAGATTCTGATACTATGTTTCCCATCTCAGGGTCTGGTTCAGTTATGGTTCTAAAATATGATACATAGTATTTTCTTGAAAACAAAACAGAGTTGGTAATCTCATCAAGTTTTGCATTGCCTATCATTTTTTTTATCTCATCTTCGCTTTGAACTATTCCTTCTTTTTCAAGCATGGCGTCTGATTTTTTCTTGCTTGGTATTTCGCCAGAGTCATATCTGTTAAGAAAATCTAGGTAGGCCTCATCTGCATTTTTGGTATAGTTTACAATGTCTTCTAATTTGCAATCCGGACAAGCAAAAACAATTTTTTGATTAAATGTTTTTTGCATCTCCATTTTTGATTTACATTTGGGGCAAGAATACATGCTTCATCAAAGACTTGTGGTGATTTAATTTTTAGTTTGTTTATCAGATATTTTGTATGAAATAAGCATTTAAGCGACAAATGGCTTCTTAAACCATTGAAAGTCCTTGTTACAGGTGGAACAGGATTTGTTGGTTCAAAGCTTGTCGATAAACTGGTAAATCGAGGAGCTTCAGTTACATGTCTTATTAGAAAAGGATTTTCAAATCCTGCGGCAAAAACAGTGACAGGAGATCTTACTTATCCTGATTTCATACTTCCAGATGAAGAGTATGATGTAGTTTACCACCTTGCTGCTGCATGGCCAGGAGAAAAGGACAAGAAAATTCTGAAAGCAGTAAACTATGATGGTACTGTAAATTTATTTAGTCTACTAAAAGAAAAAACCAAATTCATTGTGTACGTGTCAGGTCTAGGTGTATTTGGTAATCCTGGAAATAATATTGTGGACGAAAACTCACCAATAAAACCACATACCGAATATGCCAAGATAAGGCTAGAGGCTCAAAAATTTCTGGAGTTAAACTGTAAGGAACTAGGAATTGCGTTTAGCGTTGCATATCTTGGAGACGTTTATGGAAATGGAGGATGGTTCAAAAACATCTTAGTTGAGAGGTTAAGGAAAGGCTCATTTCGACATCCTGGGTCTGGAGAATATTATAGGAGCTTTGTACATGTAGATGATGTTGTCTCTGCACTTGAATCCATAGTCGAAAAAAATGCAATAAATCAATCCTTTGTTGTTGCGGATTCTACGCCTGTCACATTCAAGGATTTTGTTAGCCTTATTTGCAAAGAACTTGGAGTAAAGGAACCAGGTTCCATTCCAACAATTTTGGCAAAGGCTGTCATGGGAGGAGATTTCGTAAATCTTTTGACCACATCGATAAAGACATCAAATAATAAAATCACGTCGATATGTGATTTTGTGTACAAATCCTATGTTGAAGGTATTCCTGCAACAATTTCTGAAATGAAATCCTGAATTGACATATAATATCCAAACATTCCAAATTTTGTATGGGTCTTGGAAGTTATTGGGGCGAAGTATTGGATGTTCTAGAAGATATAATTCCTGTTTACGATAAAGTCAACTCTGTAATTTCACTTGGTAAGGACGAAGATTTTCGTACAAAAGGAATTTCTGGAAGAATAAGACAAGGAAATCTTGTACTAGATGCAGGTTCTGGATTTGGGAACATGTCAAAAACTGCATTAAAGATTTGCAACAATGATTTGCAAATTACACTTTATGATCCACTACAACCTATGCTCAAAAACACAAAAAGATTATTCACAAATTCTCCTAGTCTTGCTTGCGGTGTATTCGAACACATTCCATTTCAAGATGAAAAGTTTGATGCTGTAATGTGTGGCTATTCATTACGAGATGCTATCAGCCTTAAAACTGCAATATCTGAAATTCATCGTGTATTAAAAAAAGGCGGAAGATTTGTCATTGTGGATCTGGGAAAACCAGATAATTCTTTTCTGAGATTTGGTGTCTCATTTTATCTTAGAATGATACTGCCAATTATAGCAACGATGGCAGCAGGAAAACTGGGCTTCAAATTTGGGACACTTTATAGAACATACAAGTTATGGCCACAAAACAAAAAACTCGAATCTCTACTGTTTGAAAAATTTTCTAAAGTAGAATTTGAAAAGGGAATGATGGGTGGTGCAATAATGGTTGCGGCATACAAGTAGTTTACAAAACTTTAATTTTGGAATAGTGCAATTTGAGTCATGTTAGATTTTTCGCTTGATATTATAGGTAATGAATGGATAATCATAGCTTTTGTTGCAATAGTTCTGTTTTTAGGAACAAAGCGTCTTCCTGACGCATCACGAAAGATTGGGAAAATTATGGGTGAATATAACAAGACAAAAAACATGGTACAAAACGAATTGCAAAAAGTAACTGCAGATTATAACATATCGGTACAAGGTCCGGTGGAAACAGAAAGACAAAAGAATGAAACAATAGCAAAGTCACTTGGAATTGATTTTCCCAACAAATCTGATGAAGAACTAAAAAATTTGATCGCATCAAAATTGGGTAAACCGCAATCAACCCATGGCACCGATAACCCAACATGATCGATTCTCAACAAATTTAAATAGAATATCTCGTCACTCAAGATGGTATAATTTGGTAAAGATAGATCCATGGCAGAATGCATTAAAACAACTTGATGACGCAGCAAAAATTCTAAAACTTGATCCCGGTGTTCACCAAATGCTTGCAACACCAAAAAAAGTTCTAACAGTAGCCATTCCAGTAAAAATGGATAACGGAAAGATCAAAGTTTTCACAGGATATAGATCACAACATAATGATTTTAGAGGACCTCACAAAGGAGGCATACGATATCATCCAGACGTTACAATAGAGGAAGTAAAAGCGCTCTCTATGTGGATGACATGGAAATGTGCCATCGTCGATGTTCCATTTGGTGGAGGAAAGGGCGGAATAATTTGCGATCCAAAAAGAATGTCTGCTGGAGAAAAAGAACGAATGACAAGAAGATATGCATATGCAATTTCTGAGATTATTGGACCAGGAAAGGATGTTCCAGCTCCTGATGTTTACACGACTGGAAAAGAAATGGCTCAGATTATGGATGTTTATAGTGTAATGCATGGACAAGGTGAACCAGCTGTTATAACAGGAAAGCCACTCTCGGTAGGCGGTTCTCTTGCTAGAAATGTAGCTACTGGCTTGGGTGTAGCATATTGTGTAAGAGAGGGTGCAAAAAAACTCAAACTCAAACTAAAAGGTGCCAGAGTAGTCATTCAAGGATTTGGAAATGCAGGAACTTTTGCTGCTGAATACATAGAAAAAATGGGCGGTAAAGTTATTGCGGTTAGTGATTCAAAAGGCAATATAATAAATCCAAAGGGGCTAGATTCAAAAAAAGTTCTTGATTACAAAAACAAACATGGTTCAGTTGTTGGATATCCAGGAAGCAAAAAAATAACAACAGAACAACTACTTACTACCCCCTGCGATATACTTGTTCCAGCAGCACTTGAAAATCAAATCACGCCAAATATAGCAAAAAACATCAAGTGTAAAATTATAGCAGAAGCAGCAAATGGACCTACAACTCCAGAAGCAGATGACATTTTATTCAAGAAAAAAATAATGGTAATACCTGACATTTTGGCAAATTCAGGTGGAGTATGCATATCATATCTAGAATGGGTACAAAACCTGCAGAGATATTACTGGACATTTGATGAAGTGGCAAAAACTATGGAAAAACACATTGTCAGAGGCTTTAACGATGCATACAACTTGGCACAAAAACACAAAGTAGACATGAGAAAAGGCAGCATGGTTTTAGCAGTTAGCCGTGTACTGGAATCGTTTGAAGCACGTGGCCTGTGGCCTTAGGATATATTCAATAGCAAGGAAAGTCAAGTTAGATTATGGCCAAAGCATTCGTCGCAGTTCATTGTAACACAGGAAAGGAAAATCAGGTAATTAGGGCATTAATGGAAATAAAAGGAATCTCTGAAGTTACTGGAGTTCTTGGGCTGTATGATGTCATAGTAAAGATAGAAGCAGACGATACAATGAAACTTGAAGAAATTATTACAAAAAAAGTAAGAACCGTACCTCATATTCTTACAACCATGACACTAGTTGTCATGTAAAAAATTTTACAATGTATTGACTAGATTATAAAATAAAAAGTGATTTTAGTCTGGTTTAGGATGTACTAAAGGAGCTTCCACAGGAGCAGCTCTTTGTCACGTTTGGATTATTGATTTTAAATCCAGCGCCCATCAGACTTTCTATATAGTCAACATTTGCACCTTTAAGATAGTCAGCACTGTAGCTGTCTATTACCATCTTTACACCGTTTTCTTCTATTACAAGATCGTCCTCTTCAGCCTTTTGCTCGAAACCCATTCCATATGAAAGGCCTGAACAACCGCCGCCTTGAACGTACACTCTAAGAAATTCCGGCTTGTCTACTTCCTCTTTCATAAAGGCAGTTACTTTTTCTGCTGCTTTAGGAGTAATTGTAAGCAGTTTGGTGGTCTGTGTGTTACTCATGACTAATGTGAGTCTTTTAAATTATAATAAGCTTTTCATACTTGACATATTAGGAGTCTCGTAAAAAACGGGTCTTTTTCTACTTCTTTGACTTGTTTACAAAAGCAGTCATTCTTTCTGCTCTGTCTGGATGAGTAAAACATAATCCCCAAGTGTATAACTCCAAGGCAAGTCCCGTATCGATGTCAGAGTTTCTGCCTTTGTTAATAGCAATCTTTGACATTCTTACTGCCATTGCAGAATTTTGTACTATCATCTTTGCCATGTTGTTTGCTTCCTCTGCAAGCTTTGACAATTCAACTACTTGGTTTACAAGACCAATTTCTTTTGCTTCATCTGCTTTTACCGGTCGCCCAGTATAGATCAATTCTTTTGCTTTTGCAATTCCTACAATCCTTTGCAACCTTTGCGTTCCGCCCCATCCTGGACAAACTCCTATGGTTACTTCGGGCTGACCCATCTTTGCAGTATCTGCGGCAATTCTGATATCACATGCCAGAGCAAGTTCGCATCCTCCCCCTAAAGCAAATCCATTTACTGCAGCAATTGTTGGCTTGCTACAATTTTCAACTGTGAAAGTTAAAAGGTGTCCTGTCTTTGCATATGTTTCTGATTCAATTGGTGTGATGGTAGACATGTATGCAATGTCTGCACCTGCAGAAAATGCCTTGTCGCCTTCTCCTGTAAGTATGATTACCTTGACAGCATCATCTTTGTCAATCTCGTTGAAAACTGTAATTAGTTCTTTAGCAACTTCAGTATTCATTGCATTATATTTGTCAGGTCTGTTTATTTTCACAGTAGCAATTCCATCTGATTTTGTGACGTTAACTAGTGACATGAAAAAACTCCAATCTACAGGAAATTAAACGTTGTCAGAAGGTTTGTGTTTTCCCCATTGATGTAGTGAAGATGCAACTGCCACCCATGTTCGAATGTCATCATAGACTGGAACATTGTGTTTTTCAATCAAGTCTGAAACCTTTTTTGTATAAGGCCCACCATTTCCGCCGACTATGATTGGTTTTTTTCTCTGTTTTGAAAACTCTCCAAGATAATCAATGATTGTTTCTTCCAACGGGTCATCTTGAAATACAAACCATGGCATGATGATATCCACATTAGGATCCTCCAAGAATTTTTGAATTGTATACCTATAATCATCTGCATTTGCTCCACCAGTTACATCTACTGGGTTTCCACTTCCAATAACATATGTTGCTGGATAATGTGCCTTCATTTCTTTTACAGTATTTTCTGTTACCTTGGCAAGTTCTAATCCAAATCTTTCAAAGTGATCTATTGCTCCAATCATAGGTCCTGCACCGTTACTGACAAGACCAATTCTACCGCCTTTTGCAGCTGGTTGCCATGCAAGTGCCTTTACTGCTCCTGCAAGTTCCTGATAACTATCCACTGAAATTATTCCAGATTGTTTGAATGCTCCCATAATTATTGCATTAGAGCCTCCCAATGATCCTGTATGTGATGCTGCCTGTTTTGCTCCTAGTGTTGTTCTACCGCTCTTCCAAATTACAACAGGTTTGTGTTTTTCTGCCATTACGCGCTTTGAAGTCTCTATGAATTTGCGACCATCTCCAAATCCTTCTACATATAGCGCAATTACTTTGGTTTGAGGATCGTCTGCCAGATACCAAATCATATCTGCCTCGTCTACATCTGATCTGTTTCCATAGCTTACCATCTTTGAAAGACCAAAAGTATCTGCAGTTTCTAAAAAGCTGATTCCCATAGTTCCACTTTGAGATAAGAATGCAACAGGTCCTAGTTTAGCTCTAACCATTCTTTCCTGTCCCTGAAATGCACAATCCAGTCTGTTTGCTGCATTGAACATGCCTATGCAGTTTGGACCAATTATTCTAATTTTATGCAATTCGGACAAACGCTTTACTTCTGCTTCCATTGCTGCTCTATCACCACCAAGTTCTTTTCCACCACCTG
>DASSAF010000283.1:0-2509 GCA_035685565.1 Nitrosopumilaceae archaeon
GTAAATCACGAGCTTGTTGGACACAATTATGATGGAAGTAGATACATCGGCATCGGAGTCAAAATAGTCATATATAGTATAGTTTTTGCAGTTGGTCTAACTCAAATCGGAATAGGGCAGTCAATCATACCAACACTTGTATCAGCGTTTTCATGGAGTATGGCAATCGCTATTGGTACTGCAATTGCAATAGGCCTAGGATTTACATTGAAGGAGATCTTGCCAGCTGCGATAGCAGGAGCATCTCAGAATCGTTCCATATATAAAGTAGGACAAGTAATCAAGATAGGAGATACAACAGGTACAATCACTGCATCTGAAATATTCCACATCATAATAACCAATGAAAAAAATGAGAGCGTTGTAATTCCAACCAAGGAATTAATGAACAAGTCAGTCACTATACTACATTCAGATACAAAGAAAAAGTAAAATCAAGATTTCTAAGCTTCTAGATACTTAACAAAATCCCATTAAACTCAAAGATCAAAATAATCCTAAAAAACTGTCTTGTTCAAATCACACACGCCAAAAATCAAGAAGAGATTCTAAGAATCCGCTATTGTTTACTTTCGAATCTTTTTTACGTGCCTCTTTTACAACTTTTGCAAATCTCAGAAAAGTTTTTAGTTTTACGGTAATTGTTTTGTATTCTTTTCGTGGCAATCTATGTACCTATTTTACATATACGATAGGCAAGATAGTTTGCCCAATATTGTAGAAGTTGCTGCCATTGCATTTTGGACAGAAAAAACTAGAAGAAAAATCATAAAGACTATTACAGGAAGTATTAGATTCTATTTTATGTTTGGTCATTATCAGTTTATTGTTAGTATAGCTATTAAGATGCGCTTACACTTGAGTCTAGTTTAGATACAAATTTGTTAGTATTATGGACTGTTTTGTCAGCTAATACTTGAAAACACTGAGGCGAATTTTCTACCTTTTTGTGTCAAAACGACATTAATTTTTTTATCAGCGATTATTGTTTCCGCAAAACCTTTTTTCTCTAGCCAAACAATATGCTTTGCAAGTCTGGTATAATTTAGATTTGTATCACGCGCTAAACATGTCTTGCCTTCAGAGCCATTTTTTGTTATGGATTCCATAATGCGAAGTAGAGTTTTCGTGCTTGGCTCAAAGTTACATTTTGTTTTTCTTTTCATTTCAACTACTTCATAATTCATTGCTCTAAAACCCAATATATGTACGGGACCGTGTTATAAAGAGTGATCTATTTAGAATGCAGATCTAACATGTATTGCAGAAGGAACAATGTTATTCAATATTGTTCTAATTTTTTGGAACTATTGCCTTGTAAGTTATTTTCATTGATTTTTCATTCTGTCACCTTCTATCTTGAACCAGCTTGAAGATAAGATATCTGCAGGAGCAAGACACCATGTGTCCATAATGCTGACAAACTTGTATGTGAACTTGACACAAATGTAAACGCGGCTTAATAGCTATATCAGCAACAAACTAGTAATGACAAGAAACATCAAAAACTATTTTCTAATGCTTGTGCTGATAGTCTCAGCTTCAAGCATCGCAGGAAATTATGCATTTGCAACAACAATGCAACCAAACATTGGAACAGCTAGCAACTTTGCAGTCTTGGGTTCCTCAACGGTAACCAATACTGGTAACACCGTAATCTCAGGAAATCTAGGTGTTAGCCCAGGTACCGCGATCACAGGCTTTCCGCCAGGAATCGTAATCGGGACAACATACGCAGGTGGCCCAGTCGCAACTCGGGCACATGCTGATGCAGCTACCGCATACGGTACTCTATCAAGCGCAAAGTGCACAGTCAATGAACCAGCTGTTGCAAAAATAGGTGGACAAACGCTCAAACCAGGAGTCTATTGTTTTCCAACATCCGCAGCAATAACTGGAACACTTACTCTTAGTGGCAGTGGAGTTTACATCTTCAAAATAGGAAGTACACTTACCACAGCAGCAGGCAATAGTCATGTAGTCCTAACCAATGGAGCTTCAGCTTCAGACGTCTTTTGGGCCGTAGGCAGTTCTGCAACTCTTGGAACTAATTCTGTTCTCAAGGGAACCGTAATTGCTTATTCATCAATCACAGCAACTACTGGCGCAACGGTAGATGGCAGATTGATTGCACTAAATGGCGCGGTTACAATGGACACCAACCACATTGCAATAGTAGTTTCACATAACCACAAAAAGTAAAAACTCCCCCTCTTTTTTTTAATTACATAAACTATTAAATCAATTATTCCAAAACCAATAACTTCTATCTTTGTTGTTTTAGTTCTAGTTGGAATGGATTTACTTTATCGGCATATGCAAAATTTACATCACTTAAAATCAATATCTCATTTTACACCGGAGGAAATAATTTATTTTTTCGGTACAACTGCACACAGATATTTGCCACATGTTACTATTGTAATCTATAATCATAACGACAATTCGTACTTTTTATCGTTGTGACATAATATTTCAAGAGTTTGTTTTCAAGATTCAACAAGATGAC
>DASSAF010000284.1:0-11307 GCA_035685565.1 Nitrosopumilaceae archaeon
GTACTAAAAAATATTTTTTCAGATCCTACCTTAATAATTTCAGAATTTGATATGTCACAACTTTCAAATTCCAATTTGGTTTTTATTGGTGAAATTGAATTTGATGGGCTCTTTGGATTTAATACCGTATCTACAAAATTAGTCAGAAGATTTGGAAAAGATCACATGCTTGCTGCATATGAAAAAAGAAAAGGAAATCTACCTGCGCCAGGAGAAGACCTTCAAACATTCACAGTAGCTCAGAAATTTACAGATACTTTTGATATATCTGCCATAGAAATTGTAGCAAATTCATTAGGTGTAGTAGATTTATCAGTTGGCCATCCATCAACTACATCCTCAATATCCAAATCTCTTTCCTCAATTGCAATAAATGAGGTGGGAAAACACCGTGCGATGATTATTAGTACCGGAAAAGAAAGTAGTGACCAAACATTTGGTAGATCTCTTTCTTCTTTATGGAATTGTTTTGAAGGAATTAAGGAAGAAGGTTTAGCTATTCTTCTTACAGAATGTCATAATGGTGTAGGTTCTGAGGCAATACAGCAGTATATAGAAGGAAGAATGAGTTTAGACAGGTTGAAAAGTCCAGCAAAATACGTGGATGGAATGGAAGATCTCTTATTTTTAACTGAGACTAGAAAAAAATTTCACATAGGAATAGTTTCTATCTTACCCGAATTCTATACTAAAAAGCTTGACATGTTATCGTTTGGTGGCATAAAACATGCAATGAATCATATTTTAAAAACACAGGGTGCTAGACAAAAAATATCTATCGTCTCTGATGGTTCCCATGTGTTGCTAAGATAGTATAGAAAATGGAAGTGGAGCACATAAAAATGCAAGAATCATTACAAGTACAAACAGTTTTTTTCGTTTATTGGAAAGTGGAGAAATATCATCAAGTGGTTTTACATCAGGACTCCTCATACTGAACATCAATACAAAAATTGCCATTATATAGTATCCAATAGCTGCAAGTACTCCTATACTAGCATATGTCATAATTTTATGTGTATTTCTACCAAAAGTCGCACGTGCAATATGGCCTCCATCTAATTGCCATGCTGGAAGAAGATTGAGAAATGTTATCAGAAATCCAAACCATGCTGCGTATAATATTGGTGACATTAACAATTCTTTTCCAATTACATGTTTGCCTACTAAGAGAATTGTCGCATCCATGAGTATGCTTGAATGTACATCAACAAGTTCAGAATTAGAAAGGGCGGCTGCTTGTGAATTAGGAATTAACGGAGAAAGATATGCTCCATATGTTGAAACAATAACTGCTATAATTAATCCAGCTATGGGTCCAGAAATTCCAATATCAAATAATGTATCTCTATTTATTGTAAAACCTCGTGACATGATAAGAGCACCAAATGTAGGGAATCCAAAAACTGGAATTCCTGGAATAAAATATGGCCAACTTATTTTGATCTTATGCATTTTTGAAGCTATCATATGGCCAAGTTCATGTATGCCAAGTATTCCCATTAAAGAAATTGTAAAAAGTACAGCTATCTGAAAAGGTTCGCCTATGTATGTTATTGAATTTACAGATACTGTGTGATAGTAGCCATCAATCATTACCATTACTATAGTTGCTACAAACAGTGCTCTTGGAATCCAAACTCGTCGGGGTTTGGGAGATTGAAATCTTGATATGATGATAAATATTCTATTGTCATTCTTCTCAAGTCTGGAAACAAGATTTTTAGATTCCATTTGTTTTGCTAGTTGAGCAAATTTTTGTTTAAATTCTTCACCTTCTATTTCAATCTGAAGTGCACTGACACTTTGGTTTACCCCTTTTATCTGAAATACCGTAGAAACAATTGATACTACTTCTTCTACAGTTGGTTCACTCAATTGAAGTACGTCTGATTAACGGTCATTAATTCCTTTATTTGACTAAAGTTAAATAATTACACTATTCCAAATATTTTTGGATTGCAAGTAGCATTAAGAGAAATTGGCAACTGCATTATTAGAAGATGTGAACCAGAGGATATAATTCCAGTAATGGAAATAAACATGAAAACTCTTCCTGAACATTATTCTGATTATTTCTATGAAAGCTTACTTTCAGAACTGCCAGAATCATTTATTGTTGCAGAGATCGATAAGAAACTTGTTGGATATATTATGTGCAAAATTGAATATGGATTTTCCAATTTTAAAAAACTTGGATTTGTTAAAAAAGGACACGTTGTTTCAGTAGCAGTATTAGAAGAATACAGAAAAAAGGGAATTGGACGAGTTTTAGTAGAAGAAGCAATATCTGGAATTAAAATTAAAAAATCAGATGAACTTTATCTTGAAGTTCGTTGTAGCAATAATGAAGCTGTCCGACTGTATGAAAAAATTGGATTTATTATCAAACAACGTTTGAAAGCATATTACAGAGACGGCGAAGATGCATACTTGATGGCAATTGAATTTGTTTACTAGATTCAAATAAATTACTCTAGAAAAGATTTTAGCTTAATGAATAGACAGCGTAACATAGGAATAATGATATTTGTTTTATCTATAGGCGGTTTCTTCGTGTATGCCTATCTTTTGATGCTTTCTGAATGGAGCCCAATTGTACTGCAACTTTCCGTGCTTATGGCAGTTGGGGGAATATTAGGTGTGATTTCTTGGATTGGATATAACATGGCAACATCAAGACCATCTCCATCATCTTTAGTTTCTGACGATAAAAAGTAATTAAAACAATTTAGCATCTACTACAACTTGATAAAATCTTGGTCCGACAGGTCTTACTATTTTAGAGCTAAGAACTTCTACTTGAATTTTCATTACCTTAAGAAAGTGTTCTTTTGCAAGTCTACTTACTTCATTTTTTTTGTCACCATGTATGTGGCAATAATAATGAATTATGCCATTTTTTTTTGCAGCCATTATTGCAGAATCTAAAAACTCATCTGATTTCTCAGGTAAAAGCATGAGAATTCTATCACCAATTCCGGTCAATTTTTCTTCTATGATTTTTGTAGCATCGCCTGTTATTGATTCCACTTTTCCAGCAAGCCTGTTTAGATTGATGTTTTGTTCACATAATCTCGTGGCGTTTGGATTTATGTCAATGTTGTATACCATACATTTCTTTTTTTTTGCAGCAATAATGGAAAACATTCCAACTCCACCAAACATGTTGATGACAGTTTCACCATCTTGTATTAAATTTGCAATTCTATCTCGTTCTGTAGAAAGTCTAGGAGAAAAAAATGCCTTTTCAACATCTACTATGAATCTACAACCATGTTCTTTATACTCTGTTTCTGTTTTATCTTCTCCTGCAAGTAATTCTAATTTTCGTGTTCTAAAATCACCGCTTACAGGAGAAGACTGGTAAAAAATTGATTTTGCAGTTTTTACCTTTTCCAAAAGAACTTTTCCAATTATTTCTTTTTTTGATACAAGCGAATCTGGTATTCTAAGTATTATTATATCTCCTATCTGATCAAAGGCTCCGTACAAATCTTCTATCTCTTTTTCAGATAATATTCCTGTTACTGCTTCTTTTAACATTCGAGTCAATTTCGATAATAAAAATGACCAGATTGTTTTTGATCTCTATCAAGTCTACTGTCAGTTTTGTTTACCCGCGGTCGTAGACTCGTTTCATCCCTTCTATAGGTCATATCAAGAGATTTTAGAAATCGATTCATCCCCACTGCTTTTGATTTGGGTGACGTTGCATGTCCTTCTTTCCCGGGGGTTCCCTCAAAAATTACTATCGAATCCGAAATTAAATCCATAAGCTGAATGTCATGGTCAATTATGATAGCAGTTTTGCCATAAGAACGAACAAATCGCTGAATCATTTTTGCAATAGTAATCCTATCTTCTACATCTAAAAATGCAGAAGGTTCATCAAGTGCGTAAAGATCAACCTTTTGTAAAAGACAAGCTGCGATAGCAACCTTCTGTAACTCTCCGCCTGACAAATTTTTTACTGATTTGTTGTATAATTTTTTTATCTTAATTGGATCAATAATCTGCTCTTCTTCAGTAGTACCTTCTAATCCACCATTATTGGCCTTCTCCAAAAGTGAAATCACTTCTACATCAAAATCATTTGTAAGATATTGTGGTTTGTATGCAATTTTTACCTTAGTTTCAAGATTATCAGAGTCAGGTTTTTCAACCCCTGCAATCATTTTCATCATAGTTGTTTTTCCTAAAGCATTTGCACCAACAATACCCAAAACTTCATTTTTTCTTACTCGCCCAGCATCTATTGAAAGTGAAAAAGAAGGATATTTTTTTTGTAATACTGGATATTCAATAATTGTATCAGTCATAACAAATTCATCGGAAGAAGTTGAGGCATCAAATCTAAATGCCGTATCGCGAAATCTAACATTTTCATTTGGAAGATAACCGTCTAAAAATGCATTGATGCCAACTTTGGTTGAGAGTATATTTGCTACAATACCATATGCGGCAGGTTCACCATATAGTATTTCTATAAAATCACTTATGTAATCTAACACTGTAAGATCATGTTCTACAACCATGACACTTTTTTCAAGTTTGGCCAGACCATGAATTACTTTTGCTACTCCGATTCTTTGAAATACATCATTATATGACGATGGCTCATCAAAGAAATAAAAATCCGACTCTTTTGAGGCAGCTACTGCAATGGCTAATCTCTGTAGCTCACCTCCACTAAGTTCATCAAGTCTGTTTTCCATAGCGTTTTCTAATCCCAAATCTCTTACTAATTCTGATGCCATATTACGCTCATCAAATTTTTCCAAAAGTTCCTTTGCAGTTCCACTAAATGCCTTTGCTAAATTATATACTTGTTGTGGTTTTATGGATGCTTTAATTTCACCATTTGAAATTTTTTCAAAATGCGATTTTAATTCAGTTCCATGAAAATTTTTTAAAATATCTGCCCATTCTGGAGGCGATTCATAATTTCCAAGATTTGGTTTTAGATTTCCAGATAAAATATTGATAATTGTACTCTTACCCATCCCATTTCTGCCAAGTAAACCCATTACCTGACCTTTTTTTAAAGTGGGGATCTTGTACAATCGAAATGAATTCATTCCATATTGGTGAATTTTTTCTGTACTCAATTCCTCTGCTAGATTTACAATTGTAATCGCATCAAAAGGGCATACCTTAACACATATGCCACAACCATTGCAAATATTTTCATCAATCTGGGCTTTTGCGGTTTCCTCATTAAGTATTATGCAATCGGCTCCTGATTTGTTTACAGGACAATATTTGATACACTCAAGACCGCATTTTTTTGTTTGACATGATTCCTTATCGAGAACCGCAACTCTATGAGTCATAGGCTTTAGGAGCTTTTTTCTTAATTTATATCTCTACTCAAGTAAGCTTAATACAGGACATTATCAAAATATCCTACAAGCCGGCCATAGCGTTGGGGTCCGACCCGGTCCCATACCGAACCCGGAAGTCAAACCCAATGTCGCTGCTGTGTTACTAAGGTGCGAGAGCTCTTGGGAAGCAGTAGTGCTGGCACTTTTTACTCTAAAGCTACACTGTTAGGTCTAGCCTTCCATATTGCATGAGTTTCAATCTCTCTGCTTATTCCACGTTTTGTAGCATCATGAGGGAAATATTCGATATATTCTGTAACTAATCTGCTTATATTTTTATCAATTTCTTCAATTTTTTTAGCGTCGGTAAAAAGATATGGAATTTCATTACAGGCAATAATGTATCCTTCTTGACTAGGAGTAATTGAAAATGAAATCTTTGGTAATTTTGGATTTTTTTCCATACTGTGTATTACACAACAAAGCCTAAAAAGATCGCGATATAAAACAAGTTTGTGAATAGCTGTGCAATTTGTGGAGAGAAATTCTCTGACGATATCAGGTTTTTAAACCACATGATGGAAAAACACGGTTTTAGAAATCCAAATAATTCTATTCCTGATAGAAATAGCCGAGGGTACTAAATTTATAAAAGATTATCTGAGTTGAGTCATAATTATTAGAAAAGATTTCCGCCTTGATTTTCATACCAAAATCTGTACAAGTCCTGCTATGAGGAATTTTTTTCTTGCAAAAACGCTGACAATTTTTGCAAACTTTGCACAAAGATAGCATCTGTTATCATAAATCATTAAAGGCAATACGCTCGTAAGATCCGCATGTTTCTTTATACTCATTCAAATTAAAATTTTGTGAAATAACTTTTTATTTGCTCCAAATGTGCTAAAATAATGAATATGTATTTAGCTTCGAATATCGTTAGACTTCAGATTTTGGAAAAGACATGGGCCTAAATTACTATCATATATTGAAAAGAACTCGTGAAGCCCGCAAACTTGTCATAAGAGGAATTACCGCTGCAGGTTCTGGTCATCCAGGGGGCTCATTTTCAATGGCAGAAATTATGGGATGTATATTTTTCAAATTCCTAAGATATGATCCAAAAAATCCCCTCTGGGAAGATAGAGACAGACTGGTTCTTTCAAAAGGACACGCGTCACCAGGACTTTTTTCAAACCTTGCAGTTGCTGGTTACTTTGACAAATCAGAAATTGAAACCTTGCGAAAATTTGAAAGTAGATTACAAGGTCACCCCGACTTCAAATGTCCGGGAGTAGAGTTCTGTGGGGGTTCCTTGGGTATTGGTCTTTCATTTTCTATAGGTATGGCACTTGCAGCAAGAATTGATGGAAAGACTCACCGAATTTATACCATAATAGGTGATGGAGAATCAGACGAGGGACAAGTTTGGGAGGCTGCCATGACTGCATCTAAATACAAACTTGATAATATTACAGCGTTTTTGGATAGAAATTTCATACAACAAGATGATTACACTGAAAGAGTTATGCCACTTGATGAAGAGCTGACAGGTGATGACATTTCAGAGATGTGGAAAAATGCCGCAAGGTGGAAGACAGGAGACAAATGGAGATCTTTTGGATGGAATGTTTTAGAAATAGATGGTCATAGAATTGAACAAATAATCAAAGCAATTAGATCTGTTCAACAAACCAAAGGAACACCATCAATAATTGTATCTCGTACTATCAAAGGAAAAGGTGTTGAACATATGGAAGACAATCCAAAATGGCATGGGGTTGCACCCAACCCAAAAATTGCACCTCTAATTGATCTAGAACTTGATTGTCAATTTCTTATAGCTCCATCAATAATTGCAGGCGATATGACAAATCTTGCAAATGAAGTAAAACGAGCAGCCCAAGGACGCGCTGATTTTATTCATCTTGATGTGATGGATGGATTATTTGTTCCAAACAAGACTTTTGATCATAACAAAATAAAAGAACTACGTCCAATTACTCCAGTGCCATTTGATTCACATTTGATGATAATTGATCCAGTAAAACATGTTAGAGATTACGTTGAAGCTGGAAGTGACATTATTACTGTGCACGCTGAAGTATGCGACGAATCAAGTTTTGGTGAGATTCATGATATACTGCGCTCTAATGAAGTCAGTGTTGGACTTGCAATAAACCCTGATACCGAGCTTCCCCAATGGGCTGATAAATTCATCTCTGAACTAGATCAACTCATACTCATGTCGGTAATTCCTGGAAAATCAGGTCAAAAGTATATAGAATCATCTCACGAAAAAACTCAGAGGATTGCCAAGTTTTTAGCAGAAAAAAGTTTTTCGGGATTTATAGAAGCTGATGGCGGTGTTGACCTCTTAAACGTAGAATCTTGCTTTTTAGATGGAGCACGAGTTTTTGTAGGTGGAAGTGCCATAATTGGTCAAAAAGATGTTAGGTATACAATATCTGAATTTAGGAAAAAAATCTTGCATGCACGAAGAAAACTCTTGATACAAAAGGCACATAGTCTAGGCGGTACAGAACTTGTAAACAAATGGATAGATTTACACGAAGTAGGTAAGAAAAAATCAGAACTATTACAAATTACAAAGGAGGCGGGCTTTGTATGACTGAGATGACAGATATGCGTACTGTATATGGTGAGACTCTTATCAAAATTGGAGAAGAAAACCCCAATGTGGTAGTAGTAGGTGCGGATACTACTGATTCCTTAAAAACTAGGCCTTTTGGAAAAAAATTTCCAAACAGGTTTTTTAATGTAGGTATAGCAGAAGCAAATCTGGTTTCTATTGCAGCTGGTTTAGCAAATGAAGGAAAGATTCCATTTGCTAGTACTTATGCTATATTTTTGCCTGGCCGTTGTGTTGATCAAATACGAAATGCAATAGCGTATCCATCACGAAATGGTAAAAAAGGGTTAAATGTAAAAATGGTAGTTTCACATGGTGGTCTAAGTGTTGGAGCTGATGGAGGTTCACATCAGCAAATTGAAGATATCGCAATTATGAGAGTAATTCCAAATGTCAACGTTTTGATTCCTGCTGATACTGTTACAGTTTCTAAACTGATTTGGATCATTTCACAAATTCATGGTCCATTTTATATGAGGTTGGCAAGATCAAAGACGCCACTCATACACTCTGAATCGCAAGAATTTGAAATTGGAAAAGGAATTCTATTGCGAGACGGTTCTGACTGTACTATTGCAGCGTGTGGAATTACGGTTCAAATGGCATTAGACGCTGCAGATTCTCTTAAACAAGAAGGTATATCATGTAGAGTTTTGGATATGTTTTCAATCAAACCAATTGATTCATTACTAATAGAAAAAGCTGCACGTGAAACTGGAGGAATTGTAACATGTGAAGAACATAATGTGCTTGCTGGATTTGGGTCAGCTGTATCAGAGGTAATTACTGAAACATATCCTGTACCAATGAGACGAATTGGAGTTCAGGATAAGTTTGGTGAATCTGCACGAGATAGCGAAGTTCCACTATTACTACAAAAACATGGTATTACATCAATTAATATAGCTAATTCGGTGAAAGATATCAGGAGTAAAACCAGATGAAGATATTCCTTGATACTGCAAATCTTGCTGCGATAAAAATGTATAACGAAATGGGTCTTGTTGATGGCATTACTACAAACCCTTCACTTTTAGCAAAAGAGGGTGGTGATCCACAAAAAACAATGGAAGAAATTGTAAGAATAATCAAAGGAGACGTTAGCTTGGAAGTTGTAAGTACAGAAACTTCTGGCATGATTGATGAAGGACATAGACTACGAAAATATGGAAACAATGTAGTTGTTAAATGCCCAATGACTCCAGAGGGTCTAAAGGCTTGTAGGATCTTAACCAACGAAGGAATACCAGTTAATGTGACGTTAGTATTTTCAGTAAACCAGGCAATATTAGCTGCAAAAGCAGGAGCAAAATATGTTAGTCCGTTTATAGGAAGATTAGATGATAATGGACAAGATGGTATGCATTTGATAAAAGAGATACACGAAGTATTTCAAAATTACAAATTTAATACACAAATTTTGGTTGCAAGTATTAGGCATCCAATGCATGTAGTTGATGCTGCAAAGATTGGAGCTGATGTTGTGACGCTTCCACCAGATGTACTTGGAAAGATGCTTAAACACCCGCTAACCGATGTTGGCCTAAAGAACTTTTTAGCTGACTGGGAAAAACTTAAGAAAGAAAACCCCAGTATTAGAATTTAAAATCTACTATAAATAATTTCTACTAAAACGTAAGTTGAATTGATTTTTAATACCTGATGTTCTAAATTATATTTATTTAGAATCATTAGTTATTTTAGATGAATCTGATTTCATCGAACTGTCTGATTTTTCTTGTTTTTCAACTAGCGCATCGATCTTTTTGCTTAATTCTGATATGGTATTAAGAGTAGTATCATGACGCAAATCGAAATCCTCTAATTTTTTCAAAATTCTATCATGATTTTCATCTAATTCCTTTATGCTATTTAATGCGGAATCCTGCATGTCTGCAGTTTTCTTTTGTCGATTGTAAATCCACCAGCTCACGACGGCGCCTATTATAGCTCCCCCAGCAATGCCAAGATATGTACTTGATGCATTAGTCATATCCTGACAACCTTTTGTAATTTCTGGGATGCACCCCCAAACATAGAAAAAGTAAGACCACAACACGATTAGTTATTTTTCTAATGTTTTATAACAATTTTTGGTTTCTGTTAATGTCTTCCAATCCATTGATATCTGTGTTCTTCATCAAATAATTCAAATTTTATATCGTTTTCTTTTATCGTTGATTTTAATTTAACATCAAAAAATCCTAATCTTCCTTTGTAAGGTATTGGTATACGAAGCTCATTTGGATTTCTTAATAAAAACCCATATTTATGACGCAAGAATTCTTCTGAACCAAAATGTTTTTTATAATCCTTTTTGAGTTCTGAAATTGAGCTATATTTTTTCACATCATAAATTTCAACTCTGCCTAAAATGACTCCAGTTCTAAGTTTTGTTTCATCAATACACAACTTCTTACAAGCGTCTGTTTTTATTTTAGATGGAGCATGAACTAAAAATTCCCCTCTAAATTTTGTATTCCATGTTCTAAGTTCAATTGTTTTTTTGCCTTTGATGATGAGATCTGCATAAGGTTGTGAAACTGAAAGACATTTCATACCTAGCTTCTTCCTAAAACATTCAAGACTCTATTTGGGATATCATTTAATCTGCTTACTGCCAATGTACTTTCATATCCTAAATGTTTTAAATTATTTGCAATTATTGTTGCAGCTGTAGTATCAGGACCTACTCCTATTGCTACCATTCTTATGCCCAAAAGTTTGAAGGAGGTTACCATAGAACGAACTGCATCTGGATCAGATGGTTCACCGTCTGTTAAAGTGAGGAAGATATCTGGTTTTTTTGAACGTAATCCAGGAAACATTATTGAATAAACTTCTGCCAATGGAGTTCCGCCATTTGCTTTTATTTGGGCAAGTTTTTTTGCAGCTACATTATTCCATTTGGCATTCTCTGGCTTTACTAACCAACAAGTAACCTGTTTTTGTTCTGTACTGAAAGCGTATACAGTGAATTTTATTTTTAAAAATGAAAGTACTTCACAAAGTGCAAGAGTAGCCTTTTTATATTGAAGTTCTTCGTTTGCTATACTTGAAGAATGATCTAACAAAATAACAATTTTTGTTTTAATGGAAATCTTTTGATCTGTAAGAAAGGGATTGTGACCTTCCATGTATGTTTCTTCATCAAATTCATCTCCCGCGATAACATGTTGTTCTTTCCATCCTGTTTTCCATTCTTTGAATTTTGCTTTTAGATTACTTATTAGATCTTCATCATATATTCTGGTTTCATCTACATTTGTTGAAGAAGGAATGCTAATTCCGATTGATTCAGTACTCAAACCTCTGTTCTCATTTTTC
>DASSAF010000285.1:0-3234 GCA_035685565.1 Nitrosopumilaceae archaeon
GTCCAAAGTCAAAAAGTAAACATTTGTTTCTTAAAAATCGGTGAGCCTTTTTTAGAATTAATTGAGCCTGTAGAAAAAGACTCGCCTGTCTATGATTTTGCAAAAAATGGAGGAGGAATACATCATCTTTGTTTTGAGGTAAACGACATTCATACTCAACTAGCAAACATGGAAAATAAAGGAGGCACCATTCTTGTCAGGCCAGTAATTGGATTTGATAATAGGTTGATTGCTTTTGTAGATTTGAACATGAAAAATACAAAATGTGGTTTAATTGAACTTTTAGAATCTAAAAATTAAATGTAGGTAAACTGGTCATTGTCTAAAGCTTATTTTTAATCTCGTCATAGTCTTTGCATAAATGAGAATTATGGAAAGCAGTGCTACTACCAACACCAACGGTGCAAGCGAACCAAATTCAGGGACAAATGTTGTACTTTTTGTAAAAAAGACGTCGTGTTTAGGCATGCCATCATGCCATGTAAGATAAACGCCATCATTGGTGGCAATCATTTGTACGAATGCAGACTCTTCTGGAGTATTGCTTACGTTTACAGGTGCACCAAATGTAGAACCGCCATCAGTACTTTTTGTAATAAATATATCATAGTTTCCAGCAGTACTGTCTTCCCATGCAACATAGATGTTGTTTGGTGCAGCCACTGCTGCCCACCCTGATGGCCCCGAATTGTTACTGATATTTACAGGGGCATCAAAGGTAGACCCACCGTCACTGCTTTTTGCAAAAAATACATCATAATTTTTATCTGAAATTGTTTCAGTCCACACCACATAGATATTATTTCCAGATGCAGTCATTTGTTGATAGCCAGAATCCTTTAGAGTTTTACTTACATTAATTGGTGTACCAAAAGTGGAACCTGCATTACTACTTTTTGCTACAAATACATCATAGTTTCCAGGAGTTTTATCCATCCAAGATACATAGACATTGTTCCCAGATGCAATAATTAGAGGTGCGCCAGAAGGGGCTTTGTTGTTACTAACATTAACAGGAAAAGTAAATGTATTACCGTTGTCAGTGCTTTTTGCTACAAATACTTCAAAATTGCCTAAACCATCATTCTCCCATGTCACATACACATCATTTCCTGACACAGCCATTTGTGGCAGACCTGTATCTCCCGAGTTGTTACTAATGTTAGCAGGGGTGCTAAAGGTAGCTCCACCATCTGTGCTTTTTGTAAAAAGTATGTCATAGTCTTTGTTTGTAATAGTAAACGCCCATGTAACATAGATATTATTTCCAGATGCAATTATCTTTGGATAGCTTGAATCTCCCGAGTTGTTACTAATGTTAGCAGGAGTGCTAAAGGTAGCTCCACCATCTGTGCTTTTTGCAAATATTATTTGGTATTTGCCTGTAGTTTTTGCTTGCCACGCCACATATACATCATTTCCTGACACTGCAAATTGCGGCGAGCTTGAAGTGCCAATATTTTTACTAACATCAACAGGTGCCCCAAATGTCATACCACCATCAGTACTTTTTGTAACAAGTATGCCATATTTTCCTGTAGAATTATCATTCCATAACAGGTATACATCACTCCCAGATACAGCCATCTGCGGTAAGATCGAGTCACCATGATTACCGCTTATGTTTATTGGAGTACCAAATCCAGAAGAGACAGCTTCAACTGATCTGAAATTAATGGACAAAACTAAGAGTGTTAAAATCACAAACATGCTCAGTACATGAATTTTTTTCACATTTTATTCCTAATGACCACCTATAAGATAGTTTCAGTTAATAGAAAAAACTTAAAAAAATCATGATTAAATAATAAGTTTTATTCTTTAATTTCTATTCTAGTTTTGTTTTGTCAACGATGAGATGCAATTCTAGTTTAGTATTACTATTCATTGTGTTTGTAAGATGAGTTGTAAGTATTATGTTACGGCGCTTCCCATCAATATTTAGATTAGTTTTGATTTCAAGTGGTTTAAAATCAGTGTTTGGTCCTAACATTACTTTGGATATTAATGGAATTAGCGACAGATCATTTGTAGCAGCTTTGATTTTGTATGCTGTAGTATCAGAAAAATATACACCGCCTCTAGTGGTAGGTTTTCTAACTGGAATAGACGATCTTGCCATACTGGCCTGTTCTAAATGATATTCTTTACCATCAAGAAATAATCTGTATTTTATGTCACTGGCTTCAATTAATTTTGATAAAATTTTTTCATCTATTTCCATGTCAAATTTGATTTATGATTAATATTCTAAATGTTCCTTTTTTCAATGTTAATACCAATACATGAATGCTTATATTTTTGCTATCTAATTCAACAAAGATATGAAAGTCAGAGTACGACACATAATACTCGCACTTTTCATACTAATACCATCAGCAGTAAATCTGTACGTACCTCTATACAACAGAGATGTTCCTGAGCTTTTTGGACTGCCGTTTTTTTACTGGTTTCAGATGGTTTGGCTTGTTGCTTGTTCTGGATTTTACCTGTCTTTTTCATATTTAATGAATAGGAGTACAAAATGATAGGACTAGATAGCCTAATTCCATTTGTGTGCCTCTTTGTAGTGTTTATCGCACTTGGCTTTTACGGGAAATATTGGCGCAGAGGAGATCTCAATAATGTACACGAGTGGGCATTAGCTGGCAGAAAGCTTGGCACTACACTTGTCTTTTTTTTAATTGGCGCTGATCTATACACTGCATACACATTTGTTGCAATTCCTTCAGGAGTGTTTGCTAAAGGTTCACTTTACTTTTTTGCAATTCCATATGTAATGTTGACTTTTGCTGTTGCACTTGTAACAATGCCAAGACTCTGGTCTCTTTCAAGAGAAAAAGGTTACATCACCGCTTCTGATTTTGTCAAGGACCGATTCAGCAGTTTGGCACTGGCTATCATGATAGCAATAACTGGCATTGTAGCAGAGTTGCCATATATCGCATTACAGATAGTTGGAATGCAGGCTGTCCTCACAGTTATGCTTGCAGGCACTAGCAATTCTCAGATAGTAGGAGAGATTTCATTATTGGTATCTTTTACAATTTTGGCAGCGTTTACTTTTACTAGTGGTCTGCGTGGAGCAACATTAACTGCAATTTTCAAGGACATATTGATCTGGATTACTGTAATTGCTGTCATTGTGGTTGTACCAATTAGCATCGGCGGATTTGGAAATGTTTTCAAAGAAATTAAACCAAACTATGTCACTCTTTCTGATTCTCTTGTGCC
>DASSAF010000286.1:0-29852 GCA_035685565.1 Nitrosopumilaceae archaeon
TCTATCTCAGCTTTGAAAAAACCTGTAATATGACCTGGACAGAAGGCTATTGCCTGCATGGTAGAATTTAAATTTGAGTAAAATATAAAAATGATGATTAAATTATTTATATTGATTTAAACTGACTAAATTCATTCGGCGTCTGCAAAAAATTGGTAGTAGTATTCTGGTTTCACTTCCAAAAGAATGGATTGATACAAACAAGTTAGAAAAAAGTGATGAAGTTGAAATAGAAACTGGTTCAGACAGTCTTTCCATTACTCCATCAGGAGATATCAAGCCATTAAAGGAAGTAACAATATCATACCCTGTTTCAAAAGAAGAAAATGTTATTGCAGATATAACAGGTGCCTATCTTCTTGGATATGATATAATCAAGATCAAGGGCAAATCAACTATTTCAATTGAAGACAGAGAAAAGATTAGGACATCAATGCGTAGATTGGTTGGTATGGAAATTGTTGACGAAGACTCGGCAAATGTAAATGTACATTTTTTATTGGATGCAAAAACACTTAGTGCCGAAAAAATTCTAAAACGTATGAGTACAATTGCACTTGGAATGTTTCGTGATACATTAAACACATTGACATCTGGTGACAAGACTGTACTACAAACAATGGTGAATCGTGATGATGAAATAGATAGACAATATTTCCTACTTGTAAGATTGATTCGAAGTACCATGGTTGACAAGAAGCTTGCTAATGCATTAAATCTTGAAAATATTGATATTTTAGATTATAGAATAGCGGCAAATCTTCTTGAGGCTGCAGGTGATACTATAGTAGAACTTGCTAACTCACTTACAGGTTTATCATTAATGCCAACTGATATCAAAAAGATCTATGATGTTGCAAAAGAAATTGAAAAAATTCATGAAAAGTCCATTGAGGCATTCATTAGTCATAACAGATCGCTTGCAATTGAAGCTATTGCACTACATAGGATATATCATAAGAAAATTTCCGAGATTCGTTCCTTACTTGAGACAAAAAAACGAACTTCAATTGATCTGTTTGATATTGTTTATTCCTTTGATAGGATTGCTCGCTGTTGGAACGATATAGCTGATCTTGTAAAGCCAGTTTACATATAACCATATTCACACGTCATTTGAGCATGTTTTATACCCGTTAAAGACAAACACAAGGGATCGGAGTGAAAGATGTCCAAAATGTAAAGTACAGGAACTCAGCGTTCAATTCAAGACGATAGACGTCTGAATCGTGAGCAATTTATTTAACCTCATAAAATACATGATGAATGAAATTTAATCAATTTTTTGTCCCAGTAACTGTCTTTATTATTATGATTGGAATTTGGGCTATTACTCCAAATATTACTCATGCAATGACGCCAACTCCAACAATAATACCAACAGACCTAACTGCAACAGCAGTCTCCCCAACTCAGATCAACCTTTCATGGAATGCACCAACACAAAACTATGGAAAAACTATCATTGGTTACAAAATTGAACAGAAATTAAACAGTGGTAAATATTTTACATTAATAGAAAATTCAAACAGAATAATTACTACGTATTCTTTGACTGGATTGACAACTGATACAACTTACACTTACAAAGTAGCAGCGGTTTACTCTGATGATACTAGTACAGATCTATCAAATGCAGCATCTGCAACTCCGACCAAAACATCTGTACCTCCACCAACTCCCCCGTCTACATCTCCAATTACAAACGTAAAATTAGATTTTACACCGTCTGATGGAACTACACTAACAGCCGTCATAATAACACAAAGTGATTATCAACAATTACAATATCAAAAAAATTCTAGAAGTATAATATCTAACGCGGTATCAACAACAGAAACAATAACTAATGATTTGGCTGGAATTCTAACATATCAGAATTATCATTTAAGCCCAGCTTCAGTACCTGGACCACTTATGGCAAAAGCAGTCTCTCCAACCCAAATCAACCTTTCTTGGCTTCCGCCATTAGAGAACTACCAACAAAAAGTAATTGGTTACAAAATTGACTTGAAACGAGTTCCAGGTGATTATGTCATAATAGATGATAATACTGGTAATAGTACTACAAAATATTCAATCGTTGGTCTGAAGACTGATGCTACATACACTTACAGAGTAGCGGCCATTTATTCTGATCATACCACTAGTAATCCATCAAACGAGGCTTCCGCAACCACACTTCAATCATTACCGCCTGCTCCACAGCCCACACTTCCACCTTCATCAAATACAACACTTCCACAACCCACACCAACACCACAACCTGTGATGAATGTAAAATTTGACTTTACAGCATCTGACGGAACCACATTAACAACTGTCATAATAACACAAAGTGATTATCAACAACTAATAGTCATAAAAGATCCAAGAAGTATAATCTATAATGTAACAGAAACAACAGGCACTATAAACAATAATCTATCAGGTCTTCTTAGATATCAGACAATTCATTCTTCTCAAGAAACTACACCTCCTCAACAGACAAACTATACTCCATCAGTTCCAACCAACACTACTAATTCAGATAACAGACTAGTAGATGGTGTGATTACTGCAATAGTAGCATCAGGAGCAGTATCGATAATCACTTGGTTTGTTAGAACAAAAATTGCAAAAAAAATAGCAAAAGAATACTACTTTACATTGGAAAAGATCATTGAGGATGCAACTCAGCATGTAAGAATTAGAAATAGTGGTCCTACAATAGAAGATTGTATTATCTTATGTTCAAATGTGGCATGTGTTTGGACTGACACAAAAACAGATAAACCAAGACACGTCTATGAGGGCAGTATTTCGGTAATAAAACTACCTGATGAATTTGGGAATAATCCATTGATTAGTGTTAAGAGTGGCAAGAAAGTTCTAAAAAGGACTCACCTCGATGATATGGCTTATGGCTAAATATCTCTAAATAAACAAAAATTAATTAAAAAATTGGGGTTTATGCATTTCTATTCAACTTTCCATCTTTGTTGAATAAATTCTGGATTTTTGTATTTGCAAGATTGTATTTGACGTTCAAGTTCTTGTTGATACTTACCAGTTGGTCTTTGTGGACTGCAGCTGCATTATTGTATGCCTGCAAAGCTTCTTGCATAGTACCACCATTTTTAAGCACTTGATTCATTGCGTTTCTTGCATTCTGGATCTTTTGTTGCATGAAATTAAATTGATCCCAGAAAAGATTCTGTGTAGAGTTGTTCACATGTGTTACAAAGCTGGCATATGCATTTTTTGGAGCAGTCAGATCATTTCCATTATTCATACTGGCAAGATCATTTTGTAAATATGCATTTGCAATTTTACGTTGTTGCTCTATGAACTGGTTTTGCTGATCTACTATCTGTTGTTTTTGTTGCATTGCAGCGTATCTTTGCTTGAATAATTCTATGTTTTCAAGAATTTTCATTTCTGTGGGATTGTTCTTTATTGCATCTGTAGCTAATATTGTATTGGTTTTACTAGCTCCAGTATCAGCCCAAGCAAAACCAAAATTTGTTACAACTATTAGCACTGCAAAAATACTTGCAAAAACACATAGTTGACTTCTCTTATTCATTTTCTTACCTTTGTCGTTAGTTTGCATTTCTCTATTTTCTATGGTTCCAATCATTTTATTTTCACCTCACTGGTTTCTCCCGACAACAAACAACGTTGTTTCGTCCGAGTTTCACGGACTCATCAGGGGATTTTTTGTATTCTCCTGTTATCATAAGGACCGCAACACTACTTCCAGCACACTTATCAAACCCCTCTTAACATCATCTCGAAGGATTGTACGGATGATTTTTTGATATTTATTACCACATATTCCAGAATGTGAGAGTAGATGTCTGTTACAAAAGGCACATCCACAAGTTACACATAGTTTTGTACAGTTCTGTGAACATGTGTCGCATTGCGATTTCTCAATGCGTTCAATTGTTGGTATTGATGTCATGGGCACACTTAGCTGAAAAATTATAAATCCATTAGAACACTTTTTGCAACAAAAAATCCAGAAATTGTACTTTTGTGAGTAAAATGTAGTGCGTAAAAACACCAGTTCAACATTTTTGCAACAAAAGTGTAGTAAATATTTTTAACATTAGTATGGGAGCTTATGAGTATGGTGGGTAGGAATACAGATAGTCCTGACAATGTAGTACCTGTGAAAAACATGACCAAGAACGGGATAGGTCCTCTTGATTTACTTATTCTTCATGTATTACAAAGTGGTGCGACTCCTGATACAGCAAACAAGGATCTTGAAAAATACGGCTACGTTCTTTCACGTGATAATGTTAAAAATAGAGTAGACGAACTCATAAAAAAAGGTGTTATTTTAGAACACAACAACAAAGAAGACAGTAAGAAAGATGACAAAATAAAGTGGATTCTAATAGATCCAAGCAAATTATTTGATAATCAATGGTATACTTTCATAAAATCACAGAATCCGCTTTTTGAACGAAGAGTAATTCCGTATTCTGAGATGTATAGTAATTTAGTTGAAATAAGTAGAGAATACGATATAGTGACAGCAATAGACCTTGTTCAGGGAGAAGGTCAAAACTATGATTTCATCTTAAGAATTGCTACAAATGAGCTAACTCTTTTTGAAGAATTTATAGAAAAAATCAGGTCCCTTGGATGGGTTCATTCGGTTGATAGTAAACCCATTCACGTACTTGAAGGTGTAGGGCTATCCAAAAATAATCTAACCAAAGTGCGCACAAACTATTTTTATGAACCGATAAAACTTCCTGACTTTGAAACATATTTGAAGAGTATAAAACAAGTATTTCGTACTTATGACACTTACATAAAAGAAGAAGGTTCCTCAAAACAAAAAATTGCTAGAAAAAAAGAAGATGATGATATTGCTTGAGCTACAAATGATGGCATCACCGCTTCACAAAAATTTAATAGCAATGTGTCCAATGTGTAATTCTTCTTTACAATTCAAAAATAAAAATTCGTTATTAGAACATGAAGAATTAGATCTTAAATGTATTAGATGTAATTCAACATATTCTTTTAAGAATGGTTATCTGAACTTGTTATCACCAAAAATAAGAAAAGAAATTTGTACAAGAGGAATTTTAGCGCGAAAAATCAAAGATAAATTTCATATGGGTCAGCTTTCCAAAAATGAACAAGATTTAGTCAAAGGAATCCTAGCCAGTAAATACATGGCAAAACAATATTTTAGAAATGTAGTTCATCCAACACAGGCAGCATGGTCAGCTCGCTCTTACGAGCGATTTGAAGACATTTCCATTGTAAGTTATCTAGATAATCTGTTGAAGAACAAAGAAGTTACTTTCATTGATGCTGGTTCTGGTCCAGGCAGGTACCTCATATTGTTGGGATCTAAGATTAGCATTAATTCATGCAAGGAATTGAAAAGAAATTCAGAAATCGCTGCACTTTATAAATATGATGAGATGTATGACAAGAATTTACGTAATATTATTGGAATTGATTATTCGGAAGAAATGATATCACATTCTACACGATTATTAAAAAAATACGGGCTTGGTCAATATCTAAATGAAAGAATATTTCCAATCACGGGTATCATACAAAACTTTAATCTTAACCAACAAGTACTTGATCAAACCCACAAAGTAATCGTATGCACTTTTCAAACATTAGGTAATCAAGAAAACATGGATTTACAAGTGCAATTATTAGAGTCAATGAAGAAATTGGCTTTGCCACACGGCACAATAATAGTTTCAGTTTTTAATAAAAAATTATTCAAAGATTTTGGATTAAAAACCTTCTATGGAAGGGAAGTAAAGCAAACTGTTGGAGAAATAATAACTTCAAAACAAGATGAAAATAATTCTATACTTAGAACAAAAAATGGTATTTATTCAAAATGGTTCTCAAAAGATGATTTAGAACAACTATTCAAAAAAGCAAAGATATCCAACTATAAAATAATGGATGAAAATTTGTTACAACCTATCACTGGTTATGAACAATATTTGAAGGTGGAAGAACAACATAAAGATGTATTTCCTAGAGCTATAGTTGGATTGGCTGAAGTAAGCTGAGGACACAACAGTTTTAATTTTATACTTTAATCTTACACAGAAATCTTACTGATAAACTCTGTTTGCATATCTTCAATTCGAATGATTTGTAAGCAATCTTCAAATAAAATTAAGTTGAATGATCTAGAATTGCCTGAGATAAGATTTTGCATTTTAGGTTTGATATTGACAATAGGATTTAGTATTTTCATATATCCTTCATTTGCTGATACTCAAGTTATCATACCCCTTGGTGCATCTAATACAAATACACCTTATTCCTTATCACCATCTGTACTTGATGTAAAAACAAATGAAACAATAACGTGGCAAAACAACGATGTATCAAGTCATACAGTAACAACAGGTACGACTTCACTTGGATTTGATGGAAGAATTGATAGCGGCGTGATTACTTCTGGCAAATCATTTTCTTACAAATTTGACAAAGCGGGAGTCTATGGATATTATTGTCTATTTCATCCGTGGATGACAGGAGTGGTTAATGTAGGAAGTAGTTCAAAGGTTCAACCAGTAGATACAATTTCTTTCTCAACTGACAAATCATCATATCATAATGGTGATTCAATATTAATTTCTGGTAAAGTTTCAAATTTTATTCCAAATGAACAGGTTACTGTTTGGATAACAAATCTTCAAGGGATTGCAGTGGCAATTGCTCATGTAGAAACTGAATCTAGTGATGATTTTTCCACCAGCATACCTTCTGGTGGGGGTTTGTGGGAATTTGGCAATACCTACAAAGTGTATGCTCAATATGGCTCTAGAAGTTCTGTCGCATCAACAGATATTTCTTTTGAACCACAAATCTATACCAAAGTAAATGTATCTCAAATCACACTTGCTCCACTAAAACAAATCAAATCAGGAATAAGCGTAGATAATGTTCAATGTGATACCGATCTTGTACTTGTAATAAAAACAGAAGACGGTTCTCCAGCCTGCGTAAAATCTGATACTGCTACAAAACTTTTTGCAAGAGGATGGTCACAATCAACTTCTGGATCTGATCAAACATCAAATCAAATTGTGACACTAGCACAAAACAATCAAGAAATTCATCTCAAAAAAGGAGAAAGCTTCCTATTAAAACTTGGAAATAATTACAACTGGAATACTGACATAACCGACCAAACCATTGTAAGCAGAGTGATCAATATTATGGTGATAAATGGAGCCCAAAGAATCTATGAAGCTCATAACATCGGAACTGTAACACTCACTGCACAAGGTGATCCATTCTGTCTAAGCTCAATTCCTAGATGTGCCATGTCATCGATCTTATTTAGAGTAAACATTATAGTTACATGATATATACAATTTTAGAAAAATAATTTTAAAGTAATTTTTTCTTCATATTGTATGCTAAAACTGCACAAATTGTTTTAGAATCAACAATCTTTCCGGATAAAATCATTTTTATTACTTTTTTAAAATCAATTTTTACTACTGATAATATTTCATCTTCATCTAGTTTTAGTTTACCTGATTTTCTAATTCCGGATGCAACAAAGCAGTGAATGACTTCGGTATTGTATCCTATTGATGGGTAATACTTTATCAGAGAAATCATCTTTTTTGCATCATAACCTGTCTCTTCCCTTAATTCCCTAAAGGCGCATTTTCGTGGATTTTCTCCTTTGTTACACGTTCCTGCAGGAATTTCTAATACATAACCAAGTGGGAAACGGTGCTGTTTTACTAAAATCACCTTACCTTTCTCAATCGCAAGCATGGCAGCAGCACCTCTATGTTCAATGACTTCTCGATTCACTTTGCGTTTGTTTATTAAAACATTATAGAGACTCAATGAAAGAATTTTGCCATCATAGATTTTCTTCTTCATAGTATACACTCTTACGAGTCTAAAATCAATTATGAATGTATCTGATATGAAAGATGAAGTCTTTTTGAAGTTTTTACTTCCTTAATACTATCCATTACCCATTTTTGTGGAAATGAGATCTTCTTTGGTATGAACAGATCTACAGAATTTACTCCTTGTATTTTTTGTACCAGTTGAGTTAGCTCATCAAGCTTGAAAATATTGTCGCTATAAAAAAACAATACAATTTGATTCATATTTACAAAGGGTTTTTGCAAAAATGTCCTGCCAAATTCTTTTTCTAGATTTTGTAGTGTTTTTTTAACATTACCTTCTACTCCAACAAGAATTGCAAATGGAATGTATCCTGTCATTTCTTTAGGATTGTATAATAGTGTAAACTGTATTGCTTCATCGTTTTGCAGCTTGTCGAGGGAACGTGTTACAGTTTTTGTAGAAAGATCAGCTAGTTTGGCAATATTTTCAATTTTTAATCTAGGATCTTTCAAAAGTATTTCTATAATTTCAAGATCTGTCTTTGTAAGATCAGATCTTACACCAGGATTTTTAGCCTCAAAAATTGCTAATACTCTAACGCTTTGCAATATTTTTTTTGCAAGTTCCATTTTTTGATTAGGATCTCCTTTTACAACTATACTACAAACAGTCACACTTCCAACACACGGAACTACAAAAAATGGTTCTCCAATTAGCTTCACCTGATCTAAAATGTATTGCAAATCAGTTCCTGTTACAACAAAATAGAGAACACTATATCCCAAAACAGGCGGTTCTATTTTTAGGGCAAACTCTTCAATAATTTTTCTATCTAACATTTTTTGAATTCTTGATTTTACAGCTCCTCCAGATATGCCTACACTATTTCCAATCTGTCTATCTGGTATTCGACAATTGTTCAGTAGATGTGAGAGAATATGTATGTCAATTTTGTCCATAGATGCTTCTCTTATCCATATATTTAGTATAAAACATACAACTTGAATATATAATTGTCGTATTTCTAATAAGAACTAAGTTAAAACATTAAATATCAGACTATTTTAATAGCTGTATGGATTATAGGGCTAAGGTAGGTTTGCGTTTTATTACAAGACGTAAAGGCAGTTTAATTGCTGCAAGTCTTGCTGTCTCAATTGCCATTTTGGTAGTACAGGTAAATTCTGTAATTTTTCAGGGTTTGTATAATGCAATTATACGTGATCAGATAAACTACAGATTTGGGCATGTCTATATCACAAGAAACGAGAATTTCATAACAAAATCAGATAAAATGTTGATAAACTGGCTTGAAAGAATCCCATATGTGGAAGCTGCTGCGCCGCGGCTTGATTCTACTGCATCAGTTAACGCAACAGGATCTGGGCAAACAGTTAGAGATTACGACGTTCCTGTAATTGGGGTAGATCCAGTTTTAGATGCACAAGCATCAACGATGTATACTACAGTTGGAGATGGACAGTATGTATCTTCAAGAAACTCTATTGTCCTTGGAGCTTTGGTAGCACGAGATCTTGGAAATCCACATGTAGGTGATAGCATAAAATTAAAATTCAAAGATAGAAATGGTGTTGATCAACTGAGACGATTTACCATAGTGGGAATTACCCAGACTGCTGGTTCTGTTGGTCTTGATAATAGTGTAATAATGAATATTGATACTTTACGAGAAATATTGGATAGACCACATGAAACACAATCAATCATGGTTAGGTTAAATGATCCAACAAAAGATCAAGTAGTAAAAGATCTTTTTCTTAGTGCATTTCCAACTCGTTCAGATAACTTTAAAGCTCAGACAATTGAAGAATCTGCCGAGCAAACACTCAGTGGATTCAGATCAGGTATTGCATTAATTAATCTAGTTGGGTACTTTGGCATGATGTCTTCTGCTTTTGCTGTTGTAACTATACAAATGATGCAAGTCACAAGTAAGACACGTGAAATTGGAATAATGAGGGCAATTGGATCAAAAAGAAAAGACATTCTAATGATATTCATCTTCCAAGGAATGGTAATTGGTGCTATAGGCGCAGGTCTTGGTACTGTTTTTGGTGTATCGTATACAGTTTATGCAAAAGAAACACACTTGACATTCCAAGGCAGCTTGGCCTTAGAGGTGTCTTACAACTGGCTTGGGATATTACAAACAGACATTTTGGCATTTGTGCTTGCTATAGTGGCATCAATTTATCCTGCTTACAAGGCAACGAAATTACAACCCGTGGAGGCCATGCGATTTGGCTGATTCAGTTCTACAAGTACGTAATGTAGATAAGATATTTGGTGAAGGCGAAACAGCTGTCTATGCATTAAAAAACGTGTCATTTTCCATAAAAAAGGGAGAATTCATTTTAATTGTGGGCAGCTCTGGCTCTGGCAAATCAACACTACTTAACATGATTGGACTTTTAGATAGACCCACAAATGGTCAAGTCTTCATAGATGGAATAGATCCTTCTAATCTAAATGATAACCAGATTTCATCATTTAGAAATTCTAAACTTGGATTCATTTTTCAATTTTCGAATCTACTTTCAGATTTAACAGTTTTAGAAAATGTACTTCTTCCAAGACAAATACAAAGAACTGACGCAAAAGCAATTGATGAAGTGAAATCATTGCTAAAGACAGTTGGCTTGGAAAATCAGATGAATAAATATGCAAATAAAATCTCTGGAGGTCAAGCACAAAGAGTAGCTATTTGCAGAGCTCTTATCAATAAACCAGCAATAGTTTTAGCTGATGAACCAACAGGAAATTTGGATTCTTTATCAGCACAAACGACTGTTCAGTTAATGAAATCTCTTAATAGAAAATTGGGACATACTTTCATAATAGTAACACATGATCGTCCCCAATTTGGTGATGTTGATAAAATAATTACAATTAAAGATGGTAGAATTGTCGATGATGAAATGATGGAGGTTCCAGCAGTAAATTGATCTACAAAACCATTGTTATAACTATTATATTTCTATTAGGACAAATAATCCCAAGCTATGCCAGTGCTCCAGAACATATTGCACCAAGTGTATCACCTTTTGAACATGCATATAATGACATAAAATTCCTTGATGCATATTTTGGAACATCTTCAGGAAAAATTGAAGTGCAACCAGGTGACAAAAATGTACCATTTACCATGGTGTTCTCAAATGTAGGTTCAGAAGATATTGCTGGAATAAAGGGGCTGCTTAGTTTACCTGTTGGATTTTCTCCAGCCATTGCTAATGCTAATGCCAACCTAATAGAGGCCGACAACACTCAGGTTGCAACAAGCGGATCATCTTTTTCTCTGACATTTTTTGTAAACGTGGATAAAAATACAAATGTTAATTCCTATTCTGGCACAGTTCAGGTAACCTATTCTAGAGTAAGGGAAAATGGATCTCACACCAATTACTTTGACTTTGACTTTAAGGTTCCAGGAAAAAGTGTTCTAAACATGAAAGCAGAAAATCAATTCATACAGCCTGCATCAAACAACCAGATTACAGTTCAAATCTTAAACGACGGTACAGCAGGCCTTAACAACATAGACATTACACTCAATCCGCAATCTAATTCCTCTGGATCATCCAGCTTACAAAATATCGTAATAGATCAAAATCATTGGAATATAGGAACAGTCGCTGCCCAATCCTCAAGTACATTTTCATTTAATATTTTTGTACCGCAGGATGTTACAGGCCAAACTTTGCACATACCACTAGGTGTTACATACTTTGATGGGCAGGGAAATCAAGTAACAACTTCTAGACTGGTAGACCTAATTGTGGGACCAGCAAGCTCAACTTTTGTTGTTAGACTCTCAACTCCTTCTTATCTTATGATGGGAGTTATGCAAAATCTTACACTTGGACTAGAAAATCTTTCACCATCAAAAATTTCTGATATATCAATTACACTTGTACCAAGCTCTTCAGATCTGAAAATTCTGCAGGATCCAAGGTGGTTCATAAACAGCATAAATCCATTGGAGAGAACTGTGTTGAATATTCCTGTATTTGCTGATCAAAATATATCAAATCAAGCTGTCAACTTCGACGTTAACATTCAGTATACAAAAGATGGTTCCACAGTAATAGAAAAGCAGAGCTTTGCCACATATATCCGACCAGTGATAGATATCTCAGTTTATGGAGTAGATGTAATGAATATTGGTGGCAAGCAAAATATCATAGGAAATATTCTAAATCAAGGAAACATCAAAGGACAATTTGCTACTGTAACTATACAACCAATTGATAATTCAAAGATCAAAAAATCAATTCAGTATATTGGGGATATAGATATTGATGCTCCAACCCCATTTAACATACCAATTGACTTTATAGGCAATCCATCATTTGGAGAAAACAAGGTAGTTGTTAGTGTAACATACAAGGATTCGCTTTTGCAACAACATACGATAATACAAGAGAATATCATAATCTTAGCAAATCCAACACCACAAACAAATGACACTTCTCAACTTCAACTCATTATTCTTGTTGCTATAGCTGCTGGAATAGGAGGAATTGTATTTAAAATACGTAAGGCAAAACTTCCAATCACAAAGAAAGTAGCTGAAAATTCAAGCTAAAGTTATATTTAGTACAGGTGATTTTTGTTCATGACTTGGGATGAAATTGAGGTCCCAAAAGAAATCAGACCTTTTATGCTTGAAGATGCTGAAGAAACAAAACTAGGACAAAAAAATGGTGCAGGTAAACAGTATCGATATGGTAATTTACACATACGAGAATACGGTGACAAGTATCTAATCCATATGGATGAGATTGATCCACGCAAAGATCCACTTGGTCATCTTTTAGTAGATGCACCAGAGGTCTTGATTGGTCTTGCATCAGCATTTTTTGGAGGAAAACAAGTCGCATCACAAATCTACAAAATACAAAAAAATTCAAAGATTGCAAAAGGTACGTCTTTGTTTGGAGGCCTCTTGGCATCAGTTGCGCTTGGCTATCTGGGATATTCTCTTACTAAAAAGATTAAAAATTTTTAGGAGGAATCTGCCATTTCAAAACTTAGAACAATAAAGATTTTTCTCAAACTCTTACCTCTTATTTTGATTTTAAGAAAAGATAGGAGAGAGTGGGTTAGAAAAGAGGGCAAAAACATCAAAGTTGAAAGATATCAAAAAAATGCTCGCAAGGTTCTCAATACTTTTGTATCATTAGGTCCTGTTTACATAAAACTGGGTCAATGGCTTTCTTCAAGAGCTGACATCTTACCTCAACCATATATGGAAGAGCTTGCAAAACTTCAAGATGATGTACCAGCTGCTCCTTTTGATCAAGTAAAACCAATCATAGAAAAAGATCTTGGACCGCTAGAGCAAAACTTTGATTATGTCAATACTAATGTTGTTTCTGGCGCTTCGCTTGGTCAAGTGTATCTTGCCAAGATTAAGGAAAAGAACGTAATTATAAAAGTAAGAAGACCAAACATTGACAAAATTGTAGAAGAAGACATTAGAGTTCTTAAAAAAATTATTCCCGTTGCAATGAAGTTTGTAGATCCCAATCTACGATATTCAGCAGAAGCAATGCTTGCACAATTCATAGAAACAATACATGAGGAAATGGATTATAGGATTGAATCTCAAAATCTAAAAACAATTAAAAGAAATTTCCGTTCAGATCCTAAAGTAATAATTCCATCTGTAATAGATGATCATTCCACAGAACGTGTGCTTACGATGGAGTACATTCCTGGAATAAAGATAACCAATGTAAAAGCAATTGATGAGATTGGGTTAGACAGAGCGCAGCTTGTAGTTAGAGTACACAAGGTATTTTTTACAATGCTTTTGCACCATAACATCTTTCATGCTGACCCCCATCCTGGCAACATAGCTGTGGCTAATGACGGTTCTTTGATTCTGTATGATTTTGGAATGGTAGGAAGACTAGATAATGAAACCCGTCTCAAACTAATCAGGCTGTATCTGTCCCTTGTTGAAAAAGATCCCCCACGAACTGTCAGTGCCATGGATGGACTTGGAATGTTGCTTCCTGGCTACAATCGTTCTGTAATAGAAAAAGGAATTGCAATGTCAATTCAGACAATGCATGGAACCAAAGTAGACAAAATGGAAGTAAGAGCTCTAATGGATCTTGCAAACAAGACAATGAGCAGGTTTCCATTTAAGCTCCCAAAACATCTAGCACTTTACATGAGGATGGCATCTATACTTGAAGGAATTTATCATACTCACAAAGTCAATTTCAGATTTATCAATGTATTACAAAATATTTTGGAGGAAGAAAATCTCATTAAGGATGCATATGTTGAAGAGCTAAAAATTTCACTTGAAAAATTTGCAAAATCAATCAATGATGTAATTGCTATTGCACCTGAACTCAAACAATATCTTGAAGAAAAAAGATCTGCTCAATACCAACCAAAAAAATCATCTAGAAACATTTTGCTTTCCGGAAGCATACTTTCTGCAGCTGTATTTGTTGGTTCAACAATGCTTTATGGAAATAATCAACTTGTAGGGGAGATCGGAATGATTGGTTCTGTAGTTATAATGTTAGCCTCAGTATTGATGCGAGAACACTAGCTATTCTATAGTAATATCTTTGCCGTGTTTTACTGGAATCTTTAGAGTAAGAACACCATTGTGATATTTTGCAGAACCTTCTAGATCTTCACCTTCATTTACATCAACTGGAAGTCGAATTTTTTTATCGATTGCATGTGGTCTTTGATGCCAGATTACTATTCCATCATGATCTGTTTCTCGTGTTGCATTAATTGAAAGGATGTTCCCGCGTATCCTTAATTTGATATCCTTTTTGTCAAAGCCTGGAAGATCAATAGTTACTATGATGTTATCATTTTCAAGCTGCACATCTATTGGTGGAAGTACAAACTCATAAAATTCTCTTGATTTGTTGCCTATTTCTTTCATGACTTCTTTTGCCATATAGCGTACCAAGCCCATTTTGATATAATAAAGTCTTTTTTAGTTATAAACCTTATAGTAGATTCACAATTTATCTACTTCCCAATTCAATTACAATCAAATGATTATAGTTATTGAAGGATTTGATCAAGCAGGAAAACGAACTCAATCAGAACTTTTAGCAAAATCTTTGAAAGCAATAAAATTAAAATGTAGAATTTTTAGCTTCCCTGATTATACTACACCGATAGGAAAAGAAATCAAACATTATCTTAGTGAAAAAAGAAAATTTCCTCCCCAAGTAATACATTGTTTACTTGCTGCAAACAGATGGGAAAAATTAAAAGAAATACAAGATGCATTATCAAAAAATTATATTTTGATAATGAATAGATATTACCAATCTAATTTAGTCTACGGAAAGGCAAATGGTCAAGATCTAAAATGGCTTTTAAATCTCGACGCCGGTCTTCCAAAAGAAAACATTGTAATTCTTCTTGATGTAAAATCAACAGATTCATTTTCACGTAAAAAAACTCGACGTGATAAATTTGAAAAGAATAAAGAATTTGCACGAAAAATAATTCATACTTATCGAACATTAGCAAAAAAGTTTGGATGGAAAATAGTAAATGCTTCACAAACTCAAGAACAAGTACATAAAGCTGTCAAGGAAATAACTCTGAGATATATAAAATAAAAAATGATAAAAAAACATCTAGAAATTGTAGATCCGATTCATGACTTTATAAGAATTTATGAATCTGAAATCAAAATAATAGATACTCCTATTTTTCAAAGATTACGTAGAATAAGACAACTTGCAGGTGCTCATCTGGTATATCCAGGAGCACAACATTCTAGATTTGAACATTCACTTGGAGTGACACATGTTGCAGGTCAAGCAGCAACTGTACTCAAAGATAAAGGATTTTTGAATTCAGACGATGTTGCAGATCTGAGAATGGGTGGTCTCTTACATGATCTTGGCCATGGACCTTTCTCTCATTTATTTGAGGAAGTTTTACAAAAAAGAAAAAAAATCTCACATGAAGAAATTGGTAAGAAACTCATATTGCAAACTGAGATTGGAGATTTGCTATCAAGATCTGGTTTTAATAAAAAGTTTCTAGCTGAACTTGCCTTTGGAAATTCTAAACATCAATTTATGAACGAAATCATATCTGGCGGCCTTAGTGCTGATATGATGGATTATCTACCACGAGATGGATATTTTACTGGGGCAGAACATGCTAAAATTGATTTTAAAAGAATAATTCAATCCCTAGATGTACACGAAAAAAAACTCTCACTTGATAAATCTGCACTTTATTCTTTTGAATCTATGATGATTTCAAGATATCAAATGTTTAAAGCAGTTTACTATCATAAAACCGTACGATCTGCCGAAGTTATGTTGTTAGAATCAATGAGTCTTGCAGATAATGAACTTGATCTTACTTCTACTGATCTTGATAATTACATTAAGCTGACTGACGAATTTGTAATTTCAAAACTAGTATCTCTTAATGAAAAATCTTCAGATCTTAGAAGAGCAAGACAGCTTGCAAAAGATTACCAAGAACGTAGACTACTCAAATGTGTCTTTGAAAAAACTCTTGCACGCTACGATCTAATAGGCAAAATAAAAACATTAGATATAAAAAAACAAATCTCTAAAAAATCCAAAGCAGTTGAATCAGAAATTTTTATTGATGTGTCCATGACTCCATCTATACCTCTTACACCTTCGAAAAAAGAATCAGAATCAATAACACTTACATCAAAAAAAGGTACGCTTTCTAAGGAAGCATACGAGCTCCCAATATCTGAGATACCCCTTGTTTCTGCAATTTCAGGATTTATGAACATCTTACGAGTTTATACAACGCAAAAAAACAGAAAAAAGGTTGAAATTGCAGCACAAATCATCCTTGGTGAAAACAAATTATGAGAAAACGAATTGTCATAAAATTATCTGGTAGCTTGTTTGGAATGGAAGATGAAAAAATACTCAAGGACTATGCTACATTTTTCGTTAGGATATCGAAGATTTATCAACCAATTATTATAGCAGGGGGGGGTAAAATTGCAAGACATTACATTTCACATGCAAGATCTTCAGGTGCAGATGAATCGACACTTGATGAACTTGGTATTGAAGTATCAAGGCTTAATGCCAAACTTTTGATCTATGCAATACAAGATAAGGCGTACCCACATCCTCCAACCAATCTAAAAGAAGTCACACATGCAGCAGATAGCGGATTAATAGTAATAACTGGTGGTTTGCATCCAGGTCAGAGTACCAATGCAACAGCAGCACTTATTGCAGAAAAGGTTAGAGCATCTGTATTTTTGAATGCTACAGATGTTGACGGAGTATATGATTCAGATCCAAACAAGAATAAAAATGCAAAAAAATTCAAGCGAATCGAACTGAAAAAACTTCGTAATATGCTTGTTCACCAAGAATCCATTGCTGGTGGCTATGATTTGATGGATATTGTAGCACTCAAAGTAATTGAACGATCCAAAATTAAAACACGCATCATAAAAGCAGATGTTAAAACTTTAGAAAGAGCGATCAAAGGTTCTCCTGAAGGAACTGAAATTATACTAACCTAACTTTTCCTGTGAATTCGGGTATGCCTGCAGTAATTGCTTTTTTCATAATTTCCTTTGCTTCACTTTCATTCAAAGTTTTGGATTGGGCTTTGGCATATCCCTCCTCGTCTACTATTACTGTAATCCAACCATCTGATTTCTGAACAACAGCCACAAATTCCTGCTCACCAACAGGCACAAACGTCCCTTCTGATTTTTTTACTGTGAGTGTAAGCATAGCAAAACCTGAATGAGAAAATAGATTCATCTGAGATTTTCTTGCTCTTTCTTGTCCTATCTTGATAGCTTGATGATACTGCATAAAATTACTTTCCAAACTTTGACTAAAAGTCTTTACTGCTTAACATTTATGTAAAGAACAAATCTTACCAATAAACCTTGGACAAGAAATTATTGATTGGTGCTGCAATTGGTATACTTATTGCAATAATAGCTGTGGTTGCATTACTTCCCAGCTCTGGTTTTTTGAAAAACTTTGTTCAAGAAAATCCTCAGGTTCCTGGAGGACTAAAGGCAGCATCTACCGAAATAAAACCAGTTGTAATCACTATTAATAAAACATCAGTATTATCATTTACTAATAAAGAATCAATCATAGACACAAAATTTGATGTTTTAAATCCAAATGATGTTACAGTTATCCTGGAAGCAATAACATATGATCTATATGAAAATGGAATCTTGGTAGGTCATGGTCAAATTGGAGAAAGACTTGAAGGTGCCTTAGAAAGTTCAAACTATTACACACTTGTAGAACGTTACACAAATCAACTAGACGGTAAAGTTATTTTAGAAAACACCGGTAATAATCCTGAACTTTGGTCTGCAATACAAAAAAATGATACAAAATGGAGTATTGTGGGTCAGGCGTTCTATAACACAAACACTGTTCTTAGCGGTCAACCCGGTTCAATTGGATTTAATTCTACTCAATAAACTAATTTACAAACAATTTAGGATACAATATTTGAATTCCAACTGATTTATCCTTGAAATTTGTTTTTTCTAAAATAAATAAAAAATCATTTTGTTGGATTGTATCTTGATCTGATAAATTTTACTAAGTAAATAAAGCCAAGAATAATCCATGCAATCATCATTCCAGTCCATACATACAAGATTCCAAGATCCACCCATGCAACAAATTGAGAGGGAATTATGATTTTTAATTGGTATAATGGAAAAACATAGGAGTTGAGGTCTTGTGTATTCTGATAGATCATTGTAGTTCCACCTGATATTCTATTGATAATCTGAATGATAGCATGCCAGCTAATAAAAAATGTTACAAAAAAGAAAATTGCTTTTCTGCCAATATGTTTTTTATATCCTCTTTTTTCTAATCTTGCAAGTCTTTCATTTACTTTATTTACTTCACTTCGTAATTCATTTATTGACTCATTGTCTACTGATATTCCAATTTCAGGTTTTTTTATAGAATCACTGTACGTTAAAACTAATGTATCTAAATATTTTTTATCAGATGCAAAGAGAGGTTTTCCATTCTGAAGTACATTTAAAATATAGTTTAGTCTCCCAACATCTCCTTTTCCTGATTCTATTAAATAAACAACTGATCTGATTAAATCACTAGACATTTACTTTTCCCATGACCTTGTAGTGTGTAGCCAATAGGAAATGACTATCCATAATAGTATTAGATAAATCTATCAATATTATCAAGCTCTTTTGGAAAAGGATTTTAATGTTAATCGGATTAGCCTACACTTTTAAGGAAATTAATTACTGGCTCTCTGTCTGAATTTGCTAATGAGGCAAACCCTTCCAAAAGTTCTCTTTGAATTATTATTGCATCATCAAGAGCATTTCTAACACTATTTGCATCAAATGGAATTAGACGATCTATTTTTCCAATGCTATATGCTTCTACATATTTTTTAAGTATTGAAGAAATAAAGATTGGTGCAACATTCAAAAGTAATAGAATAGATTTCTTAAAATCTTTATCCTTTGAATTAGAATTCTTTTCAAAAAAATGTTCAATTATTTTTGTCCTTTCTTTTTCCATCTCTTCAAGAGATGCTGCAACAAGTAAACCACCTTCAGTCAGTTGATAATATGGTACACCTTCTTCTTGTAATGCCTTTGGTCCCCGTTTTATGGGCAATCTTCCTGCCTCTTCTACAATTTTAAGAGGAAGCAAAATTTCATCCAAATCCCTAAAAATTCCAGAATAGATGTTTTGCCAAGTTGTTCCGTTTCTTTCAGCAAGTTTGTGAGCTATAGCAGTTCTTGTTTTCTTGGTAGGAATACTTTCAAGGGCAAGATGCATGACTATTCCTCTTTGGCGTATTGCCTCACCTGTAAGCTCTTTACTTTTAGTCTTGAAGGTCTGAAAAACTGATAATTGTGGATTTGGCATTTTTTGTTTCATAGTTTAGGCCTCTGAGTTAACATGCTCATTTTGGTTGAGATTCGATTATTTGATTTAAAAAAATAGTGACTTGTAATGTTCATAACGTGCTAGTATCTTGATATACCCAAATATAACAATATACGCTTTTACAGAATATTAGAATAATTTAATACTTTTTTGTATTTTTCATATTATGTTGAAAACTTTATAGTATTAGTTGCAACACAAAGTTTAGTTTTTTCATGAAGGAAATTTTTCTGTTATATACATGCAAACAGATCACATGTTTTTAAATCGTAACACAATATGAAATGAATTTACATCACCTAGTTTACAATTAATTTATGTTGATTAACGTAAAGGATGTTTCCAAAATGCTTTATGATCCAAAATTGATTCTAGTTGATACAAGATCGTACAAGGATTATTCTGAGGGGCATGTGCCTGGGGCAGTTAATTTGGATTTTTTTTATTATCATTGGTTTGATACCAGTAAAGATGGCATGAAAGCATTTAACATGCAAATGAGAAAGCTTCTTTCAATCCTAGGTGTTACAAAAGAAAAAACGGTTGTATTCTATGATGATGTTTCTGGAATGAGTGCAGCTAGAGGAGTATGGCTTTTAACTTATTTTTCACATAAGAAATCTTTCATGCTAGATGGAGGAATAAAAAAATGGAAAAGTCAAAGATTTCCTATTGAAATTAAAACAAATGGATTCAAACCGGCTAAATTCTCTGGCAAAATTAACAAAAATGTATTTGCTGGATTTGAATATATTAAAAAAAACCTGAATAAAATAAAACTTATAGATGCAAGAGCACAAGAAGAATTTAACGGTACAGTAATTCGAGCTGCAAGAAAAGGTCACATCCCAAATGCAATTAACATAGATTGGATTCTTAACATAAAAGAAGATGGCACCATGAAAGAAAACGAACTTCTTTCTATGCTCTACAAATTATCCAAGGATGATGAGATAGTGACATACTGTCAGGGAGGATATAGAGCAGCAAACTCATTCTTGGCTCTCAAAAAACTTGGATTCAAAAACGTCAAAGTATATGTTGGTTCATGGGGAGAATGGGGAAATAGATCGGATCTTCCCGTGGAACAATAATTTCTTATCAATCTAATTTTTAGATTCCAAGCCTGAATTGGTAATTTTATAGAATTCATCCTAGATTTAGAACTAATCTTTGATTGAAAAGTAATATTTTTTTAAAAAATAGATCAGTCAATATAAAAATTAGATTAATATAACCTCGCCAAATGAGCCATACATGATGATGCTGAACAAACGTTCAAAATTATCTGGTATTATAATAATTGTAGGTTTAACGATCGCACTTTCTACATTCTTTACAACCCCAGCATTTGCGCAATCCGCAGCTACAAGTTCAGGTTTAACAAAACCATTGTTAGCTATTGCAGCTGCAATTGCTATAGCTGGAGGTTTGATAGGTACTGGTAATGCACAACAAGGAATTGGTGCTGCTGGTATGGGTATCATAGCTGAGAAGCCAGAAAAATTTGGTCAGGTATTATTCTTCTTTGTCATTCCTGAAACACTCTGGATCATCGGATTCGTGCTAGGAATCATTCTGTTACTTGGCATACTATAGTGGAATTTGTAATGAGCATAGAGACCTTTCTCCTTGAGATAGAGAATAGGAAAAAAAAGGATCTTGCAAAACTTAGCAAAGAACTAGATGAAAAAGGAACTGCTATACAAAACCAAAGAGATGCACAAATCAAAGAAATACAGGAACGTTTTGCAAATGAGGCAAAATTAAAATCTGAAAGAGAATTAGCAAGAATAATAGAGTCAGCTAGATTACAAGCAAAAAAAATCATGTTTGATGCCATTAACGCAAACTTAGAATCTTCATTTGATGTTATTAAACAAGAAATTAAGAATTATGTAAAATCACCGCAGTACAAGAAAACATTAGAAACCATGGTAAATACCTCAAAAAAAAAATTAGGTCAACAAATTACTGTTCATTGTCGTGAAGAAGACCGTGCAGTTTTAAAAGAAATGGGAATTACCATTGATTCTACAATTAAAACTTTGGGTGGAATAATAGCAGAAAATAATGATGGAACAAAGGAAATAGATCTGACATTTGAAGAACTTTTAAGAACTCATGAAGATGAAGTAAAAGGTTTTCTTTCGGAGAGAACATAATGGGAACTTCACAATATGCATCTTCTTTTGGTAGATTGCAAGCAATATCAATGAATTTTCTTACTAAAGATATGATGCAGAATTTATTAAAAGCAAAAGATGACGTTGAAATGGCAAAAATACTCGAGTCAACATGGTATGGACCAGAGATTGAAAAAGCTGCATCTGTTTACCAACCTTCAGAAATTTTAGAAATTGCATTGAATCGATACCTTGTTCAAATTAATAAAATTGCATTAGACGCAACGCCGTTTAATGGAAAATCTGCAGTTAGAGCATATTTGTCAAAATGGGATATCTACAATATTGAATTGATACTTTCTTCAAAAAGTATGGGCAAAACAATTACTGAGACAGAATCATTTCTCGTCTCTAGTCGTAACGTCCCAGCAGGAATTTCTGCAGGTAATATTACCCATGATGAGATGAAAACCATTCTCTCACAAACAGGTGTAGATGGTGTAGTAAATCAACTTGTGAAATACAACTATGGCACAATCTTAATGCAACACTTGGAAGAATACCAGAAAAGTAGTGATCTTGGTCCTATGATGTATGCTTTACAAAAATTTTATTATAAAGCATTACTTGAATCTCTGAAATTCTTTCAAGGCGATGAAGGTATGATAAGGGAATTTTTCAGAGCAGAGATTGATAAGAAAAATATACTAAATCTTATGAAAGGTAAAGAAGCAAATTTGGATAAAGAACTAGTAGGTAGACATCTTATCGACGGAGGAAGAATTCCAATAAATGAGCTATTGGATATCTATGGAGTAAAAGATTCTGCAGAAATTGCCGGAAGAGTGGAAAATCGCTTTTCTTTAATAAACGCGTTAGCACAATACAAAAAGACAAAAAGTTTAATTGATTTTGAAGTGGCACTTGACAAATTCATAAATATTCAATATGTCAAAAAATTGAAAAATATTGCACTTTCTATTGGAACAGTATTTTACTTTATAATTAATGCAGAATATGAACGTGAAAACATTAGAAGAATAGCATATGGAAAACGTTACAATTTATCAACTGAACAAATAAGCTCAATGTTGCTAAGTGAATAAAAATGTCTAAACAAAAAACAGAATCAAGTGGAAGGATTGCAGTAATAGGAGAGCGTGAGCTAGTCATTGGATATCGACTTCTTGGAATGGACGATACATTTATTGTCAGTAAGGATGATGCTAACAAAACATTGCAAGAACTTTTTTCATCTGGTAAATTTGGGTTGATTATTGTAAGCGAATTTGTTCGCAACTTACTTCCAAGTACATTTAAAACAAAAATCGAGGCATCCATAGAACCACTGGTATTATTCATGCCATCACTACAGGGAAACATTCAAGAAGAGTCAATATCCGTATTAGCAAAAAGGGTATTGGGGATTAATATTCAAGGAAGTTGATGATGAGATGACAGATGGAATAGTTTCTAGAATTTCAGGACCCGTAGTTTTAGCAAGTGGTCTTGAAGGCGCACAAATGTTTGACGTCGTACGAATTGGTGAACTTGGTCTAGTAGGAGAAATAATTCGTTTAGAAGGCAACAAGGCTACCATTCAGGTGTATGAAGATACAACTGGTTTAAGACCAGGTGAAAAAGTCATCAATACAAAACGTCCGCTCTCATTGCAACTTGGACCAGGACTTTTAACTTCAATTTATGATGGTATTCAAAGGCCACTTGATGTACTAAGAGCACAAAGTGGAGACTTTATCAGCAGAGGAAATATCATCCCAGCACTTGATCAGACAAAAAAATGGGATTTTATTCCATTAAAGAAAAAAGGTGATCATGTTTCTCCAGGTGAAATTATTGGTGAAGTCCAAGAAACTCCATTGATAATGCACAAAATAATGATTCCATATAATGTTGAAGGTGAACTCACAGAAATATCTGAAGGAAAATACAACGTCAATGAGATTGTAGGATCTGTTCAAACAAATAGCTCAAAAGTAGAAATTGGTCTGTCAAGTTGGTGGACAGTTCGTGTACCAAGACCCGTACTGCGTAAACTTCCACCAGAAGAACCATTGCTTACAGGTCAACGTGTATTAGATACATTCTTTCCAGTAGCAAAAGGCGGAACTGCCGCAATTCCAGGACCATTTGGAAGTGGAAAAACAGTAACCCAACAACAACTTGCCAAATGGGCAGACAGTAACGTCATTGTCTATGTAGGTTGTGGAGAAAGAGGAAACGAGATGACAGAGGTTCTTACAACTTTTCCAAAACTAGAGGATCCTAAATCAAAGCGTCCATTAATGGAACGTACAATTCTTGTTGCTAATACCTCTAACATGCCAGTAGCTGCACGTGAAGCTAGTATCTATACTGGAATTACAATGGGAGAATATTATCGTGATATGGGATATGGTGTAGCATTGATGGCAGATAGTACATCTAGATGGGCTGAAGCACTAAGAGAAATTTCAGGAAGATTAGAAGAGATGCCAGGTGAAGAAGGATATCCAGCATATCTTGGAAGAAGATTAGCAGAGTTTTATGAAAGGGGTGGCAAAGCTATTGTTATATCTCCAGAGGAGAGGATAGGTTCCTTGACTTTGGTTGGTGCAGTTTCACCTCCTGGTGGAGACTTTTCAGAACCAGTATCACAAAACACACTAAGAGTTACAAGAGTTTTCTGGGCTTTGGATGCAAGCTTGGCATCAAGAAGACATTTTCCATCTATCAACTGGCTTACAAGTTATTCATTGTATGCTGATAACATGGGTGAATGGTACAAAAATAATGTTGCAGTCGATTGGGTTGCTCTAAGAAAAGAAGCTCTAGAAATTTTACAAAGAGAATCAGAATTGCAAGAAATTGTTCAATTGGTAGGTTATGATGCATTACCCGAACCAGAAAAAGGAGTTTTGGACACTGCACGATCTATTAGAGAAGATTATCTGCAACAAAGTGCTTATGATGAAGTCGATACTTATACATCAATTAAAAAACAATATCTTTTACTTAAAACAATTTTAGATTTTGGTAGAAAAGAAAGTGATGCAATAAAGAAAGGTGCAACATCATCAAAGATTGGTGCACTAGAATCAAGAAAAATGATTTCAAGAATAAAATGGACTAAAGAAGAACAAGTAGAGCAATTGGTTAAGGATACACTGACTACCATGGAAAAAGAATTCAATACTCTAATGATTGAGGTGACTACATAGATGTCTGGTGTAGCATTCAAGACACTATCAAAAATTGCAGGTCCACTGATATTTGTAGAAGGCGTAGATAATGCAGCTTATGGCGAAATGGTTGAGATAAAACTTCCCAACGGCGAGAGACGACAAGGACAAGTCCTTGATACTAGACAAGGTTTAGCAGTGGTTCAAGTCTTTGGTCCAACCCTTGGCATGACTACTTCTGGAACCACAACAAAATTCACTGGTGAGACTGCAATGATGTCAGTTTCTGATGAAATGCTTGGAAGGGTATTTGATGGACTAGGGAATCCTAGAGATAATGGACCAAAAATAGTATCTAAACAAAAAGTTGATCTTGTAGGTTCTGGTATCAATCCATACGCCAGAGAAGAACCTTCAGAATTCATCCAAACAGGAATGTCAAACATTGATGGAATGAATACTCTTGTAAGAGGTCAAAAGCTTCCAATATTTTCTGGTTCTGGTCTTCCACATAATTTACTTGCTGCACAGATAGCAAGACAGGCCAAAGTTCTTGGTGGTTCTGAAAACTTCTCTGTTGTGTTTGCTGCAATAGGAATTACAAGTGAAGAATCAAACTTTTTCATAAAGCAATTTGAAGAAAGCGGAGCTCTTGGAAGAACCGCACTATTTTTGAATCTGTCATCTGATCCTTCTATGGAGCGTATACTTACTCCTAGACTTGCTCTAACAACAGCAGAATTTCTTGCTTATGAGCGTGACATGCATGTCCTTGTCATTATTACCGATATGACAAATTATTGTGAAGCATTAAGAGAAATCGCTGCAGCACGTGAAGAAGTTCCAGGAAGAAGGGGATATCCGGGATACATGTATACCGACCTATCATCTCTTTATGAAAGAGCCGGAAAGATAAAGGGGCGACATGGTTCCGTAACACAAATTCCTATACTCACAATGCCAGCTGATGATATTACACATCCTATACCAGATCTTACTGGTTACATTACGGAAGGTCAGATAGTAATGAGTAGAGATTTGCATAGATCAGGTATTCATCCACCAGTAGATGTACTAACAAGTCTTTCACGTTTGATGAATCAAGGTATTGGAAAAGGAAACACAAGAGAAGATCATCGAGGTCTAGCAGACCAACTTTATGCAGCATATGCACAAGGTAAAGATGCAAGATCACTTGCAGCTATAGTTGGTGAAGAAGCTCTAAGTGATTTAGATAAGAAATTTCTAAAGGTTGCTAACAACTTTGAGAGAAAATTTGTTGATCAAGGAATGGACGAAAACCGTTCAATTGAACAAACTCTAGACATTGGTTGGGAATTACTTAGCGATCTATCTGACTCAGAAATGAATCGTATTAAACCAGAATTCATTGCAAAATACGGGAAAAGAACCACAAAGGGTGGTGCATAGACTTTGCCATCAGTAATTAACATTCGTCCAACTCGTCTTGAATACATTCGTACTAAGCGAAGAATTGTTGTTGCTAACAAAGGATTAAAGTTACTAAAACTAAAACGTCAAGCATTAATTCTAGAATTTTTTAATGCAAGCAAAACTGCTGCTGCATTAAGAAGCGGTTTACAATCTGAATTGGTAAAAGGCTACCAAAGTATCAGATTAGCAGAGATGCTTGCAGGTACAATGAGATTAGAAAATGAAGCAATGAAGATTCCACAAATAAGTAAATTGCAAATTCAAGTAAAAAATGTAATGGGAGTTAGTATACCAAAATTAGAAGGTGGAAAAAGTAATACTGCTATTATTGAGCATATATTGGAACTTCCTCCTTCAATTAATGAAGCAATAAAAGCATTTCAAAATGTTCATAAAATGGTACTTGATGTTGCAGAAAAAGAAACCACGTTACGAAAGCTTCTATATGAGATTGAAAAGACAAAACGAAAATCTAATGCAATAGAGAACGTTTTCATTCCAAGATTACAGGGGGCTGTTAAATTCATCATATTCAGACTAGCTGAGATGGAACGTGATACATTCATCATGTTAAAGACAGTAAAGCGTAAGATGGGTGAAAGAGAACAAGAAAATATTCAAAGGGAGAAAGAAATACTTGCCAGCTAATTTTGCAAATCCACAACAAAGAAAATTCTATCTGATCATGAGAGCATTTAAAATTGGAAACATTTTTGGTACAATTATTATAGCACTGTATGCAGGAAAGCATTTCTTAGGAGCATAACATGTCAACTCAAGAAAAATACGTTCATTCTCTTAAACAAATTAAGGAAGGTGAAGAAAAGGCATGGGCGGAAGTTCAAAATTTCAAGAAAAAAGTAATAGAAGATATCAAATCTTTTCAAATTGATGCTGATAAGACAATCGAGGCAACAAAAACACAAGGAGAAAAATTAGTTGAGACAAGTATAGATCAAGCAAGAAAAAATGCTGAAATTGAAGTAAAAAAAATTATTGAAGATGCAAAAACAAAATCAAAAACAATATCGTCACAAATGGATGAAAAAACTATTCGTGGAATTCTAGATATTTTATTGAAAGGTGTAGAATAATGGTACTCAAACCTGTCCCAATGACTATGATGGCAGTACTTGGTTTAAGAAAAGATAGGCAAGTTGTAATTTCTGTTTTACATGATATGGGCATAGTACAATTGGAACCATTATCTAAAGACGTGGCTTCCATGCTCAAAAATGAACGTGATAATGACCTTTACAGGCAAGTTTCAGATCAACTACTTAGAATTAAAGCATTCAAAATGGTTCTACCTCCCAATCCAATCTCAAGTTGTCAACGTTTTCCAACAATTGACAATTTGATGCAAGCAGCAAAATCAATCGATATAGATTCTAAAATAGCTTCTCTAGAAAGAGAAAAAGAAAATCTCCTAACTAAAATAAATGAAACTGAAAATAATGTGAAACTTGTTGAAGAATTTTCATTTTTTCCAGAAGACTTTAACGTACTTCAGTTAGTATTAGGCCATTCTTACTTTGGCCGTTTAGATTCAAAGCAATTTCCATCTTTTAAGAAAGCGTTAGAAGTAAATAATCTAGACGTTTTCCTTTATTCTAAAGAAGAAAAAGAAGTTACACGTATTATTCTTATTACATTTCCTAACTTCCCTCCTCATGCCCTTGCTACTGCTGTTCAAGAATATGATGTTAAACTTGAAGCTGTACCAAAACTCAATGGAACAGCAGCTCAATTAAAACAATCATTAGGTACTGTTCTTAATGAACTAGCTCAAAAATTAAAAGAAATTGATAGACAACTAGGCGAGATTTCCAAAGAACATTATGCAAATATTGTATGCATTGAAGAACAACTTGAAATAGAAAACAGAAAACTTGAAGTCATTGATAATCTTGGAGTTACATCTGATTCTTTTGCTCTAGAAGGTTGGGTTCCAAAATCAAAATTAGAATCAGTTAAAGCTAATCTAGACAAGCATACCAAAGGAACTATTGTTTACGAATTAGAGACTGAAGAAAATCCGCCAACCCTATTTGCAAATCCAAAAAGGTTCAAGTTGTTTGAAGCCTTTATCAGATTCTATTCTTTACCACAAGGTAAAGAATTTGATCCTACATTAATTTTCGGTCTTATCTTTCCAGTCTTTTATGGTATGATGGTAGGAGATGCAGGCTATTGTCTTTTTATTCTCCTTGTTTGCAGATGGGTAATCAGAAGAGTAGAGGGTGGAAAACGTAATCTCAACATCATGCCAAAGCCTTTGAGAAAATTTGCACTTACTATATTGAAACCCAGGCAGATGGTTAAATTGGCAAAGGCAATGACTCCTGGTGCTATTATTGGAATTATTTTAGGATTCACATTCAATCTGTACTTTGGATTTCATCTCAATGGCTATCTGTTTAATTATATAAATACGGCACTTGGCATGCAACTTCTTCCTATTAGTGGAGCAATCTTTAATCCCATTGTAGGATTACGTAGACTCTTGCTAATTAGTGGATATATTGGTCTAGGAATGGTAACATTTGGTCTAATTCTTGGAATCCTCAATAGCCTAAGAGAGGGAGAAAAGAAACATGCTATTGGAAAAGTAGGCTGGTTGCTATTTGGATGGGGTGTTGTGATGACAGGGCTAGCATTAATGCATCATGGACACATCAATCCAATTCACCATGTAGAGGGAATTGGTTACTTTGGATTGCTTTTGGGTGGAATTGGTTTAATGTTTGTTGGAGAAGGTCCAAGAGCTATTATGGAATTACCGTCTATAGTTAGTCACATACTTTCTTACACAAGAATTGTTGGAATTCTACTAGCCTCAGTAATACTAGCTGATGTAATTGATTTCATTTTTATAAAAACACTACATCATTCAATACCGTTTATTGTTCTTGGAACAATGATTCTTTTCATTGGTCACATATTCAATATAATAATTGGAGTTTTTGAGCCTGGAATTCAGGGAGCAAGATTGGTTTACGTGGAATTTTTCTCCAAATTTTATCATGGAAATGGTAGAGCATTTAGACCATTTGGAACTATGCGCAAGTTTACTTATGATCAGTACGAATTAGAAATAAAAGAAAAAACTAAAGTCAAAAAATAATCCTGTATCTTGAATTAATTAATAATATTTTAATTCATTTACATCTAGAGTTCTTGTACAGTATCTGCATCTAAGAACAAGACCAGTTTTATCAACTACATCCATTATA
>DASSAF010000287.1:0-2459 GCA_035685565.1 Nitrosopumilaceae archaeon
CCGCGTGCTTGCGCACATAGGCTCTCAAGGCCCACGCCATGCCGGGCTAGGCGACCTCTGCAGTTTCTGTTCATAAAAACTAGTTAAAATTTGTTTAAAACATCTTAACAATATTTGTTATCAAATTATAACAATGCAAAAATAAAAGTTAGCACTTGCTATAAATGCAAATTAAAAATAAATAAAGAAGTGAAAAGTTTAGTGGTGTGCGTGTGGATTAGCAGAACCTGTTTCCATTTTTGTAAAGGTTCCTGCTGCCTTCTCATGAGCTTCAAGATTTGACTGATCAACTTTGATTGCTTGTGGAGGACAAACAGAGACGCAAGCCATACACCAAATACAATCATGCTCCCTTATTGGGTCAGCCTTATCTGTGTAATCAGCTCTATGTTCTTTTTCAGAACTTCCAGTTCCAGCAAATTTTTGATCCTTAGCTTTGACGGCTGGAACATCTTTTTCAGTTCTATACCACTGAAAAACTTGTACTGGGCAAGCTTCAATGCATGCACCATCTGCAACACAAGAATCCCAGTCTACTGCAACCATTGTGCCACTTACACCTATTGGTTCTAGTTTCTCACCACGAGCCTTGTATGAAGCGATAACTTCAGCGTTTGCAGCTGCTTCTGCCTTTCTACCTGGGCCCCATATAAAGTGGAAATGTTCACCATCCTCAAGTGCTATTTTTCCAATTGGTTTCAATCCTTTTGGAAAATCGTCTGGTATTGGCATAGGAAGTTGTCGATTAATATGTTATTTAAACCTAGACAATATTAGTTTAAACTAACTGAACCTTGCGATCTCTTTTTCATGAATATCCATGATTGCTTGATCAACTTTGATTGCTTTTGTTGGACAGACTTCTACACATGCCATACACCATATACAATCTGCCTCCTTAACTGGGCTTGCCTTATCAGTATAGTCTTTTCTGTCATTTCTCCCAGTTTCTCCAGGATTTTTGTACCATTCAAATACTTTAACAGGACAACTGAGAAGACAAACTCCATCAGCTATACAAGAATCCCAATCTACTGCGACAAAAGTGCCATGAACCCCCATTGGTTTAATTTCTTCTCCATTTTCTGCATATGCTGCCTTGACCTTTTGATCAGAAGCAGCTTCAGCAAGTCTTCCTGGACCCCAAACAAGGTGAAAGTTATCGCTTAGTGGATCTTTAAATTTTTCAATAGCAGTATGGTTTTTTGGAAAATTTGAATCTATAGGCATAAAGATCACAAATATTGTTTACTTATTTAAAGTGTATACAAGATAAATTCATATCTTCACTTCCGTTGTCTTGACTCATTGGGAATTTTCAAATACGATGTTTATCGCAGTCCTAATGTAGGAATATACACTAAATGTAATGATAGTTTTGTTTTTTTACCCAATGGTTTTGCAACAACAAAGGCAAAAAATCTATCAGAATTTCTACAAACGGATTATGTTTTTACTTCAGTAGCAAACACGCGACTTCTTGGACCTCTTATGGTTGTTAACAACAAGGGCATGTTATTACCGCGTAATTGTTTAGAAGAAGAACTTTCACATCTTAAAAAATCCACAGGTCTTAATGTAGATATTTTAGAAACCAAACATACGGCTATTGGGAATTTGATCTGTGTTAATGATAAAGGTGGAATAATGTCTCCTTTGATTCCAAACGAATTTGTAAAAAAAGTTGAAGATGTGCTCGGAATTGAGGTATTACAGAAAAGGGTTGCAGGTTATCATCAAGATGGTGCGATGGCTATTGCTACATCACATGGAGGAATTATTCACCCAAATACCGAAGAAGATGACATCAAAGTTTTTTCGGAAGTTTTAGGAGTAGAACTTGAACCTGCGACAATAAACGGTGGTTCTCCCTATCTTGCATCAGGCATACTTGCAAATAACAAATCGCTTGTAGTAGGATCCTTGACGAATGGACCTGAACTTGTAATGCTTACAAGGGCATTTAGAGTTGAAGACTAGACTTTGGATCAGATAAGATAGACTCAATCAGAACTTGTTTTTCAGTTCCATCTTTCATGTTGCGCAATACAACAGATTTTGTAGAGTACTCTTTTGGAGCCACAATAATCACATATTTTGAGTTTGATGCCATTTCCATTTGTTTTTTCAGGGGTTTTCCTCCTAGGTCTGCTTCTGCGTGTATGCCTTTTTGTCTTAGTTGTGATACTATGCCAAGTGCAATTTTTTGCATTTCTTCATTAATATACGCAACCCAGATTTGTGATGTTTTTGTATCAACATCAATTCCTTGATTTTCAAGAGAGTTAACTATACGTTCAACGCCACCTGCCACTCCAGTTGCACCCAAATCCTCTCGCCCAAAAGCTTTTGTCAAATTGTCATATCTGCCTCCACCCACAAGTGCTCCAAAATCAGATGTTGAATCAAATGCTTCAAACACTATACCAGAATAGTAATCAAGACCTCTTACAATGCCA
>DASSAF010000288.1:0-2644 GCA_035685565.1 Nitrosopumilaceae archaeon
GCTATAAGGAAAAGAATTATTCCTACAATTAAAAATGAGATTCCTATCTTCTTTAATTTTTTCACATGATCTAATTTGTTTACTTGACCTAAAGCTTTACGACACACCGCAGATTTTTACTCGTCCGAGGGGGGCAGACTATTTTTTACTCGCTGTCGATAAACTCGTTTGCTGTTGGCGGGTCTGGACTCAGTCCCTTTCTCTTTCTGATTTCTGCCAATATGGTAGGCAAGACAGAGTTTGGAACAGGTGTCCAAGCTTTAAAGTGCGTGTTCCACATTGCCTTTCCTGCAGTTTGTCCACGCATTACTTCAGAAAGATCAAAAGTTTCAGATGCTGGCATCTCTCCAGTCAAAATATGCACAATTCCTTTTTGTTCCATGTTTAGTACCTTGCCTCTTTTACCTGATATTACTCCTGCAACGTTTCCAATCAATTCCTGTGGAACTCTAACTTCAATTCCAAGTGTTGGTTCTAAAAGTACAGGATTTGCCAAAAGCATTACACCCATACAAGCACGTCTTGAGGCAGGGCCAAGTTGGGATAGACCTCTGTGAGCTGGATCCTCGTGGGGTACAAAGTGATGGAATGTAAATTTACATCCCCTGACTTGTTCTCTTGCAAGAGGTCCCTCTTTCATTGTATCCTCAAAGCCAGACAAAATAGAATCTGTTGATTCCCCAACAAACTGGACACCTTTTGTGCCATCTACAAAGACATTACCTCTTGGATCAAATCGCATAACACGCTTTGCCTCGTCTTTTTCCCAGCCAGCATTTCGTAAAATTTCTGACACTTCCTTTGTGTCCTTGTATTCGTTTAATGTTCCATTTCTAATTAGTTCAGCAACTTTTTCGTCAAGCGGTTCTACTTTCAAAAAGATCTTGTTATGTCTGTTTGGCGACTTTGACATGATAGGTCCTGCTGACGTCCTAATTGTTTCACGGTAATTTATCAATGGTTGTGAAGTTACAACTTGCACTCCTGCGTCTGCAATAAGTGAGGCTGCAATCTCAAGATGCAACACACCCATTCCTGCAATTACGGTCTCTCCGCTTTCCTCGTTGATTTTCACAACAAGGTTGGGGTCTTCTATGGTGATACGACGTAATGCTTCAACAAGTTTTGGAAGATCTTTTGGATGCTTTGGTTCTACAGCAATTTGTACAACGGGTTCAGAAACATATTGAATTCCTTCAAAGGTATGAATTCCAGCTACACTTGAAAGTGTCTGACCTGCTCTTGCATGTTCTAATCCTAAAAGTGCCGGAATGTTTCCTGCACCAAGTTCTCCTACCATTTCACGCTGGTTTCCCATGAAAAAGTTAACCGATTGTACTCTTCCCTCTCGTTTGGTATCTATAAGGTGTATTCTATCACCATCTTTTATTTTACCAGAAAATAATCTGCCAATAGCTACAGGACCCGCAGCTGGATCCATTGTCATGTTTACAATCATCATTACTGTAGGACCGTTGTCATCACAATTCAAAAGTGCTTTACCCAAATCAGATTCTAAATCACCTTTCCAAATTTTTGGAATTCTGTATTTTTGTGCAACATCAGGTGATGGATGATGTTTGACGACCATTCCAAGTACTGCATCATAAAGCGGTGCTTTTTCTGCAAGCGCTTTGACATCCCCACCTTCAGAATATGCTGTATAGATATCCTTGAATGAAATTCCTTTTTTCTTCATCACATCTGCGTTAAATCCCCACTTGTCTTTTGCAGACCCAAATGAGACGCTCCCGTCTTGAATACTAACTTTCCATTTTTCTTTGTACTCGGGTTCTGCATAAATGTCAATTAATCTGTTAAAGTTTGTAATAATATCCAAAAGCCACTCTTGCATTTTTTCTGGAGGGAGTCGTAGTTCTTTTATGAGACGATCTATTTTATTGATATACAATACTGGTCTGACTCTTTCTTCAAGAGCTTGTCTAGTCACAGTCTCTGTCTGAGTCATTATTCCTTCAACAGAGTCTGAAACTACTACAGCGCCATCAATTGCCCTAAGACTACGGGTAACACGTCCAGTAAAGTCAATGTGTCCTGGAGTATCAATCATGTTGATTACATACTCCTGATCTCCTTGTTCATACAGTAAAGTAACATTTGCCTGAACAATTGTCATCTGTCTATCTTGTTCTAATTTCATAGAGTCTAATGCAAGAGCTTGACCTGCTACAGAGGGGCTGATAATTCCACTGGAAGCCAAAAGACTATCACTCATGGTTGTTTTTCCATGGTCTACGTGAGCTAGAACCCCAAAGTTTCTTATGTTCTTCTTGTTTCCAATTATTTTCAGAATCTGATCTGTTGCCTTGAATTTCATCTTTAAAAAAAAATCCTTGTCTAGCCGGTATTAAACGTTTAGAACATCTTTTTATGATTTTACAAGATCAATAGATCATAAATGATCTTTTGCATATCTGATCTTTTTTGCTTTTACAAAACAGACATCTTTTTGATTTCTTTTTCAAATGCTAAAATTATTCTTGCCTTTTTCACAACTTGATTTTTATAATAGACATAAAAAATCATCATTATGGAAATCACACTAGGTCACACTCCTGACGCTGATGATGCTTTCATGTTTTATGGAATGCTTACAGGAAAAATAACTTCACCGCACTTTAAG
>DASSAF010000289.1:0-3113 GCA_035685565.1 Nitrosopumilaceae archaeon
CCTATACAGATTTTTAGCAGATGAGTTTATCGACAAAGAGTAAAAAGGGAAAGCCCCACTTTCATGCGTAGAAAATCCATTATGACTAGAATAATGACGTGTTATGATTTGTTGGAGAGAATCCTTAAGATCATAATGTGAATAATAATGCTATGAGAAAACTTTCGATCATTGGAATTTCAATTTCAGCAGTAGGTGGTTTCTTTTTAATATTGATAGGAATTGTAACTGTAGAAATCTCTCAATATTATGAAAAATGCGGCGGTGCGTGTGCTGGGGCATCAGTTAATCCAATTTTTGTAATAATCGTTTTAATTTTAATTCCTCTTGGCATATACATCTTGATAGTATCCAAGATTAAGGTTGATTTATGACTCAATCAGGTCAGCAAAACCACTACAACGTAAAATTCCTAAAAGGTTATGGATTCTCAATAAAAGTTCCGACGAGAGATCAATCCATAACACCGACAGATTTGTCCATAAAACTAACACGAGTGTAAGCATGACTTAATTGTTTTACCAAAATAAACTAGCAATGGGTCATGAAAACATAAAAAGTATATTTGCAAAGTCTTCAAAAATGTTGATTGTATCTGTACTCTTAATGGCCGGTGTCGCCTTGATTGCTTCCAATTCTGTCGAAGCTGTATCTAACATTCCATCTAATCCGCCATCACGTCTTGTAGCTACTCCTTATTCTTCAACTCAGATCAATCTATCTTGGAGCGTGCCTATTAGTAATGATAGTCCTCCAGTAACAGAATACCTAATAGTATATGCGATAGACAATGGGGCTTTCCAGAATTTGATTTACGTAGGTCCAACAGTTACAAACTTTTCTCACACCAATTTGATGCGAAATCACATTTACACTTATGAAGTCTTTGCACTAAATTCGGTTGGTACAAGTAATCCGTCAAATGTTGTAACTCAAATGACAGTACAAGACACTACAGTACCTACTCCGCCAACTTCTGTTAATGCAATTGTTTCATCTCCGACAAGTATTTTTCTATCATGGAATTTGCCTCAAAATAACGGCGGTTCTCCAATCACAGGGTACAAGATAGAATATAGCACTACAACAGTTCAATGGTTTGTCCTAACCCAAAACACTGGAAATGCGCAGCAAACATTTTATCATAATGGTATCGACAGTAGTATAAACTACTATTATCGTGTCTCTGCAATCAATTCTAATGGAGTTGGAGGTCCATCAAATATTGCATCTAGTGTAATCATTTTAACAACAACTCCGGCGGTAAATGGTTTTGCTATTTCTCCAACACAAGTTAGTCTTTTGTGGGTTGCTCCATCTAATACCTATGACCAAACAATCAGTGGATACAAGATTGAACAAAAGGTAGGTACTTCATATATCAATAAAGTTGATAATACTGGACTTGCAACAAGCTATACTATTTCAGGTCTTACATCAGATACAACTTACACATTTCGCGTATCAGCTCTCTTTGTGGGAGGAACTTCAAGTGCTCCTTCAACTGATGTGTCAGTAACACCAACTAGTATATCATATGTACCAGCACCACAACAAGGCAATCTTCCAGCTGGTTCATCTGTTTACCTTAGTCAACCATCTCCAGGTAATGCCTACAACGTAGTGTTTTCAAACTCGGGTTCCCAGACACAGTCCTTTTCATCTCCTACTGATCAAGTAAATGGGATCTGGGTAACTGCTTCAACATTTGTAAACGGAGCTGTACTGTATTTTGATTCAAATGGTAATACGTACTCTATTGCTATATCTTCAAACTCTAACACGTTGATTAGTTTTTCCAACTCAATGAGCGTGTCAAATGTTAGAATGAACATCCAATATAGGGGATTCTCTAGTGATACAGGAAGTGTTGCATATCTATATTCAAACAATCCACAATATCAACCTGTACCAGATGCACCACAGAGCCTTATCGCAAGTCTAAATTCGCAGAATAATGCCCAACTTTCTTGGATTGCTCCACAAAACAGTGGCAAACCTCAAATCTTGGGATTCAAAGTAGAGTACAAGACTAGTTCATATGACAACTGGTTTTTACTGAATCAAAACATCGGACTATCGACAATATATATCCACTCAGGACTTTCACCAAGTAGCACTTACATATATAGAGTCTCAGCTATAAACAGCGTTGGCACAAGTGTACCTTCAAATGAGGCATCTGTGATTACGGGATCCTTTAACTATCCTGCGCCTACTTTCTTACAAGGATCACTTGGCATGACCCCTGTTGTTAATACTGATACATCAATAAGCTACGTAATTTCTGGAGGCCAAATAATTGGTGCAACAGTTAACAAGGGTACAACATCATTAGGTTTCCAACTTCAAGGAAATACTGCTGGTGTACTCTATCTCCAATTACCAAGAACTTTGATTGATGCAAAACAATCAGATGGAAGCGATAGAACTTTCTATGTGACTATTAACAATAAAAATGTCCAGTTTAATGAAACAAAAACTGATAGTTATAGGTCACTTGTAATTCCATTTCCAGCTAACGCAAACCAGATTTCAATCGTTGGTACTTCAGTAGTGCCTGAATTTCCAACAGTATTAATCGTACTTGTTATTGGATTGGTTTCTGTCATACTCGTTTCAAGAAGGTATGGAAAGTTAAGTTTTCTTGGTCACAAATTACCATGAGCAAAAAGGGAGTAGCTATAGGAATAGGAGTCACAGTAGCTGTGATAGTTGTCATAGCTGTATTTACAAACATATTTGAACTAGCACGGCCAGCAGTTGACAAGTCAATTAATGTCACTGGGGATACAGCTTCCCAAGTCCAAGGTAAGGATGTGGTAGCAGGAGCAAAAATTGTCGCTTCTGATATAAAGAACATAACATCTCAGATAAAAATAAAGAATCCATATCCGTAAAATCAATTGGTGCACAAAACTTTTTTACAAAAGTGGATCCAAAATAAGATCATATTACTATATGAGTCTTACAGTTTTTGTACTAACAGTCAGTCCGAGTTCGATGGGATCCCAAACAAAAATGTCCTAATTTTATTCTCTAAATTAATGGTTAAGATTCTCTTTATCTATAAATTTCTGGAGAATGTTTTCAACATCTTCAGCAGAAGATGA
>DASSAF010000290.1:0-11159 GCA_035685565.1 Nitrosopumilaceae archaeon
ACGAGTAGTCCAAGTGATACGTATTGCTTGCCTGGAAAGTCAAGACCAAAAACAAGCAGCCAACTGTCCTCTACATGCCACGAGCTTTGAAATGCATATGTGTAAAGAAAACCGCTGAAATTTTTTAATATAAAATAGATATGCGGTACAAGCCAAGCTAGAAATGATGTAGTAAGAAATAGTGTTTTTTCTTTCCTAGACTTGAACTCTTTTAGAATAAATGGCATACAGACTATTGGTATGATTCTTGTAGCAACGTAAAGACCCATAAAAATACCAGAAAGATATGTCTTTTTTTTATGGCAACAATATATTGAAAGTAATAGAAAACCAATTCCTATCCAATCAAAACTGTAAATTGAATATACGACAAATACTGGTGTAAGGATAATGTAATAGTTTATTTTATTTCTAGATTGATTTGAAATCAAAAGAGCTTTGTCGACAATGTAAATGCTAATTACCACAAAAACTAGCGTTATCAACGACATGGTGACATAATAGCCAAAAATATTGTGCCACTGACTTGAGAGATATAAAACAAGGCCAGAAATGGATGGATATTCTAAATTGTAATCGATGTAAGGTACTAGATATCCATGTACCTCAGGTCTTGTTGTCCAGAAAAAGATTATATCGCTAAAGATTTTTGGTGTTGGTAGTGGGTAGTGAAGTAAAAATGATAACGAAAAAGCTATTCCTGTTATTGTGAAAATATGTTTGTACTTGAGGCGTTCAGTTTTGATAAAAGACATAATCTTTGAAATTGTTCTCATCTAGTTTAAAATTTTTGTTAAATGTCGATTTATGATGTTATTAATCATGTTATACTACTGAACAATATCGAACATGATTTAACGAAAGTAAAAACTATAACAATAACTGAATTAGAAACTAAAAATTTGATTATGTATAATGTGGTTGCAGATCAATCTAGCAATTTATATCTGATAGATTTGTCTGAAATTTGGATTTGAAACAAATTGTCAAAATGACGTCAAATGGTATCGTATCAGTCCAAAACGGAACAAAAATACATCTTGATCCAAAACGGGCAACAAGTGACGGGCTGGCATTTGTCTCCCATGCGCACATGGATCATCTGCACAATCAAAATGGAGGCTTGCTTTTAACAACTAGACAGACAAGCGAGATAGCAAAACTTCGTGGATACAATATTGGAAACTATATCGAAGAGTACGAGGATTTTTCCATGGTAGACACTGGCCATATCTTGGGTGCACGAGGCCTTGCATTTGGGGATGTGTTTTACACTGGTGATATTTGCACGAGAAACAGGGGTTTTATGAAAGGAGCCATAGTGCCAAAATGCAAGACACTAATCACAGAGTGTACATTTGGGCTGCCAGAATTTACCTTTCCTGAAATAGATGAGACAGTAAACAAAGTAAACGGTATCATATCTGAAATGTACTCTAAAGGAAAACCAGTTATCTTGTTAGGGTATGAGCTTGGAAAGGCACAGATTTTATCATATTTGTTTGGGCACTGGGAACCATATTACCATGATTCCATAAAACGTGTAAATGATTTGTATAAAAATTTTGGAATTTGTCTAAATGATTCGATTGGACATACAGAAGCTGAAAAAAACGGGCTGCTTGACAAAACCCCATGGGTTATGATTGCACCAAACATGGGTACAAAAAATCAGTTCATACAACACATGAAATCAAAGTATGACGCAATAACAATTGGCTTTAGCGGCTGGGCTCAATCCAACAGATTTTCATTTGCAAGACAGCATGATTATTCAATCACTCTTAGTGATCATTGTGACTATAACGAGCTTGTTGAATTGGTAAAAAGATGCAGCCCAGAAAAAATCTATACCATACATGGCTTTGTTGAAGAGTTTGCAAGTGACTTGGTCAAGATGGGATTTGATGCACAACCATTAACAGAAAATTCACTTGACGAGTTTTTCTAGCTGAACTTTCGTAATGATCTGTTATATGCAACACCAAATCTGTGTGCCTCGTCTCTTGCATATTGTAAAATTTTTAATGCATGATTGTTTTTTGGAATAATTAGCGGCTCTTTTATTTTTGGAATGTATATCTCTTCATTTTCTTTTGCCAATGAAATACAAGGAAGCACAGTGCCAATACTTTTTAGGGCATCTAGCGCTGCACGCAACTGTCCCTTACCTCCATCTATTAAAACCAAGTCTGGCATCTCATCTTTTTCTTTTCGCAATCGAAGATAACGCCTTTTTATCACCTCATTTATCATGGCATAGTCGTCTCTTCCATGAACGGTTTTTATCTTAAATTTTCTGTATCCTGACTTGTCCGGCCTTCCATCAACAAACCGTGACATGGAACCAACAGCATAGTCTGCACCATGGTTTGAAATGTCAAAACATTCTATTATTTTTGGAATATTTGGCAGGTGAATCTTTTCTTGCAATTCTACTAGTGCAGGATCAGAGTCTCTTGATTGGTATAGTGAAATGTTTTTCATGATGAGTTTTATCATTTCCTTTCTTTTACCTGACAAAGGAACCATGATGTTGACCTTAAAACCACAAGTCCTTGAAAGGACCTCTTCTAGGATATCTTTATTTTCTGGAAGCTCACTTGTTATGACAAATTTTGGAATTGGATTTGTGGAATAGTATTGCGATAAAAATGATGAAAAGGAATTATCTCCAATTATATCAAAAGAAAACCTGTTTCTATCACGAATTACACCGTTTGTCTGCCTAAAGCTCATGACATGTGCAGCCTGGTCCTTTATTTTTATTCCAAAATATTCCTCATCATAGGATTTAGTTGATTCCATTTTCTGTCTTGTCTGCAAGTTTTGCAGCCTTTGCATGGTATCATGAATTTCTTTTGCCCTTTCATAGTGTTGGTGTGACGATGCCTCCTTCATTTGGTCTTCAAGCTTTTTGCTAAAATCTTCTAGTTTCTGTTTGCCTTTGAGTATTGATTCTAGTTCTGAAATGTGATTGCCATATTTTTCGCGTGCTTCCTTGAACTGACACGGCGCTTCACAGTTTCCCATATGATATTCAAGACATGCCTCTTTTGGCAGCCTCTTGCAAATTCTCACCTTGAATGCTTTTCGCAAAAGACCAATTGATAGCATCTTTGAGCTTCCAGATGTAAAAGGGCCAAACACCTTGCCTGCACCAAGAAATTCTCCAGTCCGAGTTCTTCTTGCCACCATGAGACGGGGAAATTCCTCGTTTGTAATTCTAAGATAGGTGTATCTCTGCTGGTCTTTTAGTTCTATATTGTAGATTGGTCTGTATCGTTTTATCATGTTAGCTTCAAGCAAAAATGCCTCGCTTTCGTTATCAGTTAATACAAATTCAATGTCTGATATTTTTTCAACAAGCTTTTGGGTCTTGTAGTTTTGGTTTTTCAAAAAATAGGACCTAACACGATTTCGGAGATTTTTTGCTTTTCCAATGTAGATTATTTTTCCTGTCCTGTCTTTCATTATGTATATTCCGGACTGGGAAGGAATTGTTATTTTGGAATGATCAAACGTCATGTCTTAGAACTCTATTCAAATATTGCCCGGTGTAGCTATTTGGATTGTGTGCCACCTGCTCTGGTGTGCCAAATGCAATTACTTTACCTCCCTTGTCACCTCCCTCTGGGCCAAGATCGATTATCCAGTCAGAGTTTTTTATCACATCCATATTGTGCTCTATTATGATTACGGTATTGCCAAGATTCACCAATCTGTTTAGGACATCAAGTAATTTTTGCACATCTGCAAAATGCAGTCCTGTAGTAGGCTCATCTAAGATGTATATGGTCTTACCAGTGTCTCTTTTTGAAAGCTCTGATGCAAGCTTTACTCTTTGAGCTTCTCCACCAGAAAGTGTGGTTGCGGCTTGGCCAAGCTTGATGTATCCCAGTCCGACATCTGCAACTGTTTGCAGTTTTCGTTTAATTGCTGGTATGTTAATAAAAAATTCCAAAGCTTCTTCTACAGTCATGGATAAAATGTCAGAAATGTTTTTGCCTTTGTACAAAACTGACAGTGTCTCCGAATTGTATCTTTTTCCTTTGCATTCGTCACAAATCACATACACATCTGACAAAAACTGCATCTCAATTTTTTTAACACCGTCTCCCTCGCAGGCAAAACATCTTCCATCATGTACGTTAAATGAGAACTGCCCCGGAGTATAGCCTCGCTCCTTTGACATTTCCGTGTTAGAGTATAATTCCCGTATTGGGGTAAATGCACCAATGTAGGTTGCAGGATTGGAGCGTGGTGTCCTGCCTATTGGGGATTGATCAATTCCAATTACCTTATCGGCATGCTCTACTCCAAGCACTTGCTTGTGCTTGCCTGGTCTATCTGATATAATTCCAAAATGTGCAGAAAGTGCATTGTATAAAATGTCATTTACCAAAGTGGATTTGCCAGAACCAGATACACCAGTTACTGCAATCATAAATCCTAGTGGAAATTCAACATCAATGTTTTTTAGATTGTTTTCTGCCGCACCCTTTACTATTATCTTGCCTTTTTGATTACGAGTTTTTTTGACAAGCTTGATTGCATTGTGATTTTTAAGATATTCTGCTGTTACTGACTTGTGATCATTTAGCATTTCTTTTATTGTTCCTTCAAAAACCACGCTTCCTCCATGAACTCCGGCCCCTGGTCCCAAATCTATTATCCAGTCAGAGTTTCGCATCACTTCTTCATCATGCTCTACTACCAAAATGGTGTTGCCAAGATCGCGCAACTTTGTTAGTGTCTTGATCAGTTTGGCATTGTCTTTTTGATGAAGACCTATTGTTGGCTCATCTAAAACATATAGCACTCCAGTAAGATTGGAGCCAATCTGTGTGGCAAGTCTTATTCTTTGTGACTCTCCGCCAGATAGAGTGGCGCTGACTCTGTTTAGTGTTAGATAGTTTAGTCCAACGTTTTTCAAAAACTCTAGTCTTGAAAGTATTTCCTTTAGTACAGATTTTGCAATGTATTTTTCAGTATCTGTTAGCTTGAGATTCTGAAAAAAGTCATAACAAGTGTCAATGGAAAGATCACACACATCCATTATTGATTTTTCATTTACCCTCACAGCCAATGCTTCGCCTGTTAGCCTTCTACCATGGCAAGAATTACAAGGCGTCTCACGCATGAATTTTCTAAGATCTTCTCTTTTTGATTCCGAATCAGTCTCTACAAAATTTTTATTCAGACTAGGGATGACTCCGCTAAAAATATTGGTGTATTGCCATTTGGAATCAGTTGTCTGGGATTCATATGAGAACCGTACTGCTTCATCCGTACCATACAAAATTACCTGCAGCTGTCTTGGACTCATCTTGTGAATAGGAGTCATCAAATCAAAGCCAAATTTTTTGCCAACATCTCGAAGGGTTTGTCTTCTAAACGAGGAAAATCTTCCTGACCATGGTACTATGGCTCCATCAAGTATGGATTTTGTCTTGTCAGGAATGAGCAAATCAGGATCAAACTCCATCTTTACTCCCAATCCATGACATGTCTTGCAAGCTCCAAATGGAGAATTAAACGAAAATGTTCGCGGTTCAAGCTCGCCAATTGTTATACCACAGTACGAGCAGGCATTATTCTGGGAAAATATCTTTTCATCAGTACCTGAAATCAATACAGAACCATTGCCAGCTTTTAGTGCGTTTTGTACAGACTCGTACAGTCTGCTTTTTTCTTCCTTTGATGCTTTCACCCTATCGACTACAATCTCGATGTTGTGCCATTTTTGTTTATCCAGGATTGGAATTTCGCCATTTAATTCTATGATGTCATTGTCTACTCTTATTCTAGAATAGCCTGTTTTTTTGACCTGCTCAAATAATTTTTCATATGTGCCTTTTTTTCTTCTAATCAATGGAGATAAAATTAAAATATTTTTTCCATCTGATTCTCTAAGTACTGACTCACAGATTGATTCTGCAGACTGGTTTGATATCTTTCTACCACATTTTGTACAATGAGGTATTCCAATTCTGGCATAAAGCAGTCGCAAATAATCATAGATTTCTGTTATAGTGCCAACAGTTGATCTTGGATTCTTACTTGTAGTCTTTTGCTGGATTGATATTGCTGGAGACAACCCTTCTATGGAATCCAAATCCGGCTTGTTCATCATCTCCAAAAACTGTCTTGCATACGCAGAAAGTGATTCTACGTATCTTCGCTGTCCTTCCGCATAAATGGTATCAAATGCCAAAGTGGACTTGCCAGAACCAGAAAGGCCAGTGATTGTAACTAGTTTATTTTTTGGAATGTCTAAATTGATGTTTTTTAAATTGTGCTCCCGTGCACCACGAATTATTAATCTGTCATTCATGTTCCTAACTCTTTTTGAATTTTTGCTAATTTTTCACGATACTCTATTGCATTTTCAAAGTCCAATTCCTCTGCAAATCTTTTCATTGTAGCCTCTACTTCAATTGCATATTTTTTCAAGTCGTGCTTTGACATGTGTTTTAATTCTTCAAATTTTGCCGTCTGCTCTGGAATTGCCTTTACTATTGTGGTTGGTTTTATGCCCATCTTTTTATTATATTCAATCTGTTTGTTTCTTCTGCGGTCAGTTTCTAGTATTGCATTTTTCATTGATTGGGTTGTAGTATCTGCATACATTATCACACTGCCATCAACGTTTCTTGCCGCTCTTCCAAATGTCTGAATCAAACTGGTTATGTTTCTAAGAAAGCCTTCCTTGTCTGCATCTAGGATGGCAACAAGAGAAACTTCGGGTATGTCAATTCCCTCTCTTAGTAGATTAATGCCAACCAGTACGTCAAACTCGCCTAGACGCAACTGCCTGATTATCTCAGTTCGCTGCAGGTTTTCAATCTCAGAATGTAGGTATCTCACCTTGACTTGTTTTTTTGACAGGTATTCTGCAAGGTCTTCTGCCATGCGTTTTGTCAGGGTAGTAACAAGAACACGCTGGTCTTTTTCTACTCTTTTTTTAATTTCTACAACTAGATCGTCCATCTGGTTTTCAGTCTTTCTTATTTCTACTTGGGGGTCTACCAGTCCAGTTGGGCGTATGAGCTGCTCTACTATTTGAAAACTTTTTGTCCGCTCATACGCACTTGGTGTGGCAGAAACAAAAATGGTGTTTTTGATATATTTTTCAAACTCTTCAAACTTTAGCGGTCTGTTATCAAATGCACTAGGGAGCCTAAACCCGTAATCTATTAGAGATTTTTTGCGAGTATGATCCCCAAGATACATCCCGTGAAGCTGTGGAATTGTAACATGTGATTCATCTATGACAAGCAAAAAGTCATCTCCAAAAAAGTCAAGCAAACAAAAGGCTTGTTCCCCAGGATTTCTTCCATCAAAATGTCTTGAATAGTTTTCAATCCCAGAACAGTATCCTAGTTCTTCTATCATTTCTAAATCATATTTTGTTCGCATTTCTAATCTCTGTCTTTCAAGCTCTCTTAGATCAGGCATTCTTTGTTTGAGCTCTGTTTTTATGGATTGTACTGCAACTTTTCTAACATCATTTGCAACAAGGTAGTGTTTTGCAGGAAATATTTTGATTTGTGAAATGCTTTTTTTCTCACCAAGTGAAATAGGATCACAAACAGATATTTTTTCTACCATATCCCCAAACATTGAGATTCTTACAACATCGTCTGAATACGCAGGAATGACGTCTATAGTATCACCTTTGATTCTAAATCTTCCTGAGGCAAGCTCGGTATCGTTTCTCTCATATCTTGCATTGACTAGCTGTTTTATGAGAGAAGAACGACTAGTTTCTTTTCCCTTTTCGACAATAATTGACATTGACTCCCACTCTTTAGGTGATCCCAAAGAGTAGATGCATGATACTGTAGCAATAATGATTGTAGGCTCACCTGATAGTAGCATTGCAGTTGCCTCTAGTCGCATTTTTTCAATTTTTTCATTAATCTGGGTGTCTTTTTCTATGTAAGTATCGGTTTGCGGCAAGTAACTTTCTGGCTGATAATAATCATAATAGCTAACAAAGTATCCCACATTGTTTTTTGGGAAAAATTGCTTTAGTTCTGAATAAAGCTGAGCTGCTAGAGTTTTGTTGTGTGATATTACTAGAGTGTTTTTACCGGTTCTTTGGATGACATTTGCAACAGTAAACGTCTTGCCGCTTCCTGTTACACCAATTAACGTTTGAATTTTTTTCTTTCGTACGCCTTCTACTAGATGTTCTATTGCTTGAGGCTGGTCTCCTGTTGGCTGAAATTCCGATGCTAACTCAAAACTTGGATTTTGTAACAACAAAACAAATCAACAAAAACGAAATTTAAAGCAATGGTACTTTCAGTATGACTACCAAGAGGGCTCTTCTGAGATAACAAGGCCGTCTTTTGTCTGTGAAATGCCCATTAGTTTTAGCGTATTTTGTGCAGTGGAATTGTTTCTTTCCAGTATCTTTTTGGCCAATTCTAGGCGAGATTTTTTTTCAAGGTGTTGTCCTACCTTGTACTTTCCACGCATTGTTGTTGGAACTACTTTGATTATTGCAACCTCGTCTACTACTCCCATCTCAGGACTAATACCCTCATAGCCTCCCTCTGGCTGGTATTTTTTCATCAATGAATTAAGGGCAAGCGTCTTTTCTTTTCTGTCATTGACTATAATCCCAGTTCCCTTGATTACCACACTAATGTAGAGTGTGTCTGCCTGTGAGGCGTCTGTTGGGTGCGTAAAATATGATGGAAGGAAATCTATGCTTTGGTCTACCTCAAAACCAACCTTGCTGTTTTGCTTGATGTTTTCAAGTTTTTCACCTTTGGTGTGAGAATGCATGTATACCACATCATTGACAAAAACAAAGTTCATTGGAATTATCTGTGGATAGCCTTCTTTGTCAATACTACAAACCCTTCCAGTTTCCTGCTTGTTTAGAAACTCGATCAACTTTTCTTTTGATTTGATCTCAAGTCTGCCCAGTAGTTGCATAAATTTGATAATCAGGATTGATATTTTTGTATATGGTTTTTAAAGATAATATGTGGGTGTGTTCTATTAATGGGCATGCTGATAAAAGACCTTTTTTCAGATTTTAGAGCATTTTTAATTGCAGGTAGTGCGGTGATCGCATTTTCACATTTTATCTATACTTTGTTTGGTATTACAATTCCTGCAATAATTTGGGGATTTTTCAAAGAGTTTGGCGCTGCAATAATTATAGCGTCAGTTTTTGTTTTTGCTATTGCGTGGTTGCTAAAAGCAAAGCCACACAAACGACCAGAGAATTATTTTGTTGTACCATATGATGTGTTTGGCAACCAATCAAAAATAGATGGGCTGAGAACAGAATTTAAAACTCATGATGTGGCATGGAGCTTTATGAAACACTACAAAAAATCCTATCCGCTTTACAACTTTGCGCTTGTCTCAGATCTTCCAAACTCTGAAAGAAGAACAATCTTTAGATATATCTAAGAAAATTTTCTAATTATTTTTTGGTGCGTTTTTGTGTTTTCTTGTGTTTAAAATGATGCCACAAGAAAATCAAAAAACCAATTACCGTTGAGACGATCGTTCCTACTCCAACTACTGGTGCTATGAAAAACTTACCAATCCATATTCCATTTGCATCGCCTATTTCCATCATGCCTCTTTGTCTCACAAACACATTTAGCGAGTCCTCTAGCGAGTATGTTTTTCCTGATTTGTCTGTATATGTACCGTTCAGATGAATATTTGCATGGGTTGGAATGGGAAGGTCTTTTTGTGTTTGTACTACAAATTCAAAACTAGATGACTTGCCAGACTCTAGATTTGTTAGTGAGTAAATTTTTTTCCCACTTAGTGTCACTTGGGAAGAATCCACACTTATCCGTATGTTCTGCGCCTCACTTCCCTGGTTTTTTATTTCACCTGTAATTGAAAACGGTTCTCCTGCAAAAGATTCATCAGGTGCTTGGGCATTTAGTAGTATCAAAGGTTTTGACTGGGTGTTAAACTCTATTGCTTTAGTAAAGGAATTTTTTACTGGTTTTTGATCAAAAAAACCTTTGATAAAATATTGTACTTCAACATTTGCAAGAAAACTTCCATCAGGTGTTCCATTTTTTACTTGGGCATTAAAATTATTTCCAAGCGTAGAGTCTTTTGGGAGGCTATCAATATGAAACTGGTTTTGTGTCATGTTTATCTCTGGTGATGATATGGTAACTGTAATGTTTGATACCTGGTCTGCAGTGGTTTTTGCTACAGACGAAAGAACAAAGTTGTCTTGTGGTGTTAAAATGTCAGGATAGTTCAAGATGACTTGAATATTGGAATCTGATAGCGTGTTTTGCATTCCATAAGCTGGCATGAAAAAAAACGGTACAAAAATGAATAGATAATAATACTTCACAGATTAAAATTGAAAATCGTAACTTATATTGTTTGAATTATTTTCTAGGATTGTCCATTTCCCTAAAGTATGGCATTACAGTAGATGCAAATTTATCCAATGAACCAAAGTATCCAGAACCCCAAAATCTGACAATAAAATGATTTACTCCTGCTTTCATGAATCTCTCAAACACTGGAATGATGTCGTCAGCAGTACCCATTCCTATTGATGAGCGCGCCACTTTGTCAGGAATTGTTTGTGCAGCTTCACGCATCTTTACTATCCATTCTTGATTTGACATTGAATATTCTGTAAAGTATTTTTTAAAATCAAAACCTTGTACGTCTTGTATGTTGTGAACTTTTAATATTTCTGGCTTGAAGAGGCTTACCTTGACAGCATTTTTCATTTTTACCCATGCTTCTTCTGCATCATCTGAAAAATACACGTCAATATCAACACCATATTGAAAGTCTTTTCCGTCTCTTCCATTTTCTTTCATTGAATCCTTTATTGACTTGGCATGCACTTCAAATAATTCTGGAGTGTATCCTATTGGTATCCAGCCATCTCCGTATTTGCCACATAATGCAAGTGTCTTTGGCGCACCAGCTGCCATGTAAATTGGGGGGTGGGGCTTTCTGATGCTTTTTGCCTGAAGACACGCTTCTTCTAGCTGATAAAATTCTCCATTAAAATTAACTCTGTGCTCTGGTGATGATTCAAAAAGTAATTTTATCACTTGAAGCTGCTCTGCAAATCTTCCAACTGGTTTATCCCATTGAATTTTAAATTCCTTGATGTTTTGAGCTTC
>DASSAF010000291.1:0-2434 GCA_035685565.1 Nitrosopumilaceae archaeon
TACCTGACAATCGACTTTGCTATAGGTGTATGTATGATGGCAAAAACAAAAGACGCCTTAAGTGTGAAGGAATTTTTAATGGAGAATAAATGATCTCCAAAAGAAACATATCCCGTATTTCAAAAGAAGAGAACGAAAAAATAGATACTTATTTTTCTAATATCATTCAACGATTCCAAGTATTTTTATTTAGCTGTGATTTCGACAACGACAAAAGACTTGAAGAAGTTGACATCTTTAACTTATACAATACTGCTTGGAAGAAATACGCCTTAGACTGGAATTCAAAAAGAGGCAGGGTAGTGTTTTGTGATCCGCAAGCTTTTCAGAATTACGCCATGTGTCAGAGCATAAAAGGAGACGAAAAAGAACTAGTAACAAGACTAAATGAAATTCTATGAAAGACCTAGGAGAAAGTACTATCCCTCAAACTAATGACGAAGCCTGGAATACAATAGCCAAGAATTCATACGGATGTATTTACGAAAAAAAAGATGGTAGCTGCATAGTTACTGGCTACTATGACAGCAAGGGGAATAGCATGAAATATAAAGTTCATTTTAATCCAAATTTTATTGAAAAAAGAAGCGCATCAAAAAATAAATCTCTATGAAAGCATATATTACCTTTTTCCATAAAAATAATTCCTACGAAGGAACGCTTATTCCTTTATTTAAAGCATTCGATAAAGTTAGCAACGTAGATGATTGCGATGTGGTGATTATGCCAATAACTTACCTGGATAATTATGTTTTCGATGTCGAATTAATGGAAACTGTTAGAAGTTCAGGAAAGAAAATTGTTATTGTAGACTTTGTGGAATATGGTTGGGATATATTAAAAACAAATCATCTTTTTGGAGTAAATACAAATTCATGGTATGAAAAATTTAAAAATTTAGAGTATCTGAAATTAGATGATTTCATTTCAAAATACCCAAGAATCATTCTTTATTTTAAAAGAGAGTTTATTGATAGCTTCAATTATGTAAAACCATTTAATATTCTCCCAATAGAATACCCTGGGGTATCAACTTTGCCAAATAATAAAGTAGATAGTTTTGAAGAATACAATAACCGCCCCATAGACGTAATAATGGTTTGGGGATTATCAAATCCTTCTCGTCCTATTCTTCATGGAGAATTTGTAAAACAATCTGCCTTAAACGGGCAGCATCTGGTTTCTAACATTGATCATGTAACTGTTTGCCAATCAAGGGGAGACAAGAGAATGGTTGTTATGGCTCACATCCCGGACTTTGCCAGACAATCAATTTCTATACTACTTCATCTGCAATCGATGGCTAAGATTTCAATAAGCATGTCGGGTGCAGGCTGTAAATGTTTTAGGTCGACAGAGGCATCATACAATGCAGTAATGGCAATTCAAGAAAACCACTTAGCTTGGTCATATCCTTGGATAGACAAAGTAAATTCAATTGAATTACCAAACAGGGAAAATAGTGTCCTAATTAATGAATATAGTTCCTATGAAAAAATAATGGAATGCTTGAGTAAACCAGAAGAACTTTACGAAATGTACCTTAATGGTACGGAGAATTGGCGAAATTATGAAATTGGCAAGTATTCTACAGAATATATATTAAAAGAAATACAAAATAATATATAGGATGAAGTGGGAAAGAATATTATGAGCATTCATTGACAATTAGAAGCCAAAGAAAGGTAAAATAAAACTAAATATTATAAAATGACACACAAAGTAATAACATGCTGTACTCACAAACCTACGGCTCCATACTATTTTCTAGATTCATTTTTAAAATCATTAAAGGGGCACGAACCATTAATATTGGATCAAAGATTTGGTCGCTGGGGTGGACTTGCTACAAAGACCAAATGGCTGAGAATGGCATTAAAAGATAATATGATAAAAGAAGATATTCTTATTATCTGTGATTGCTATGACTTTGTATTCGCTGGGCAAATAGAAGAATTGGTTGAAGCATTTAAAACATACAACTCCCCATGTGTAATATCATCAGAAAAAAATTACTGGCCAGATGAGGGATTAAAGCCTGATTTCGATAAACACAATTTCCCAACCTCTTTCAAGTATATAAATAGTGGACTGGTAGTTTCAGAAAAGGATGCATTGATTGCGATTCTGGAAAGTATGGATTTAGATAACTATCCTGATGACCATCAAAAACCAGATGGGAATATGTTTCATAGCAATGATCAGTTTTTATACCAACGTGAATTTGTTAGGCATCCAGATTTAATCCAAGTAGATTATAAATGTAAAATAAGTCAAACGCTATCTGAATTAACGGTAGATGATTTTGAATTCTTAGCGAATGGGAAAATAAAAAATAAAGAAACCGGAGAAACACCATGTAGCTTTCACGCCAATGGAGGGAGTAAAACTAGTGGTATTGTTCCACCAATTTTAAACCACTTGGGACTCAATG
>DASSAF010000292.1:0-1732 GCA_035685565.1 Nitrosopumilaceae archaeon
GTCTTCTCGTGTTGGTTCCATAAGTTCAATTCTGGAATCTTTTAGATGCAAAATTGCAACTCTGACACCTTCTGTCTCTACCGTTTCAAATTCAACTTCTTTTATTCCCAAAGCTTGTTGGTATTCTTTTGCAGCTTCATCTACGTTATGTACTGCAATTGCAACATGATCTATCTTCATTTTAGAAAGTTTCCTTTGGTTGATAGATTCCAAAAACTTCTCTAAAGGTATTGCTTATTTCTCCAAGTGTAGCATAACTTTTTACAGCATTTATTATATGAGGCATTAGGTTCTCCTCTGATTCTGAAGCACTTTTCATTTTGGAAAGAAGGTTTTCAACTTTTTTGTTATCTCTAGTGCCTCTCAATTCCTTAAGAGTCCTAGTTTGTTTTACTTCAATGCTGTTATCAATTCTTAGCAGGTCTTGTTTTGCTTCTACTGCATCTGCAAATTTATTAACGCCAACAATAATTCTTTCTCCTTTGTCAATTTCTTGTTTTAAGCGATATGCGTTTTGTCTAATTTCTGATTGGAAGAATCCTCGTTCTATTCCTGCAAGAGAGCCTCCCATCCTATCAATTTTTTTCAAATACTTGTTTACTTCGTCTTCAATTTTGTCAGTAAGTGATTCTACATAATAAGACCCAGCAAGTGGATCCACTGTCTTTGTAATTCCGCTCTCATGGGCAACAATTTGTTGTGTTCGTAGTGCTATTTTTACAGCTGCCTCTGTAGGAAGCGCAAGAGCCTCATCTTTGGAATTGGTGTGCAAAGATTGTGCGCCACCAAGTACTGCAGCCATTGATTGTATTGCAACTCTAACAATATTATTATCTGGTTGTTGTGCTGTTAGTGATTCCCCACTAGTTTGTACGTGGAATCTTAGGTGTGTTGATTTTGGGTCACGTGCATGGAATCTTTCTTTTAGTATTTTTGCATAAATTCTTCTTGCAACTCTAAATTTAGCAACCTCTTCAAGAAACTCGTTTGTACAACAGAAAAAGAACGATAATCTTGGTGCAAAATCATCAATTTTTAATCCTCTTTCAACACATGTTTCTATGTATTGTATGGCATTTGCAATTGTAAATGCAACTTCTTGTACTGCGTTACATCCAGCTTCCCTCATGTGGTATCCCGAAATAGAAATAGGATACCATTGTTGAACTTTTTTTGAACAATATTCTATCATGTCACCAATCAATCTCATCGATGGTCGAGGAGGATAGATGTAGGTATTTCTTGCAATGTATTCTTTGAGAATATCATTTTGGGTTGTTCCTCGCAAAGCAGAGCTTGCAACACCTTGCGATTCTCCTGTGGCAATGTATAGTGAAAGTAAAGTTGATGCTGTTGCGTTAATTGTCATAGATGTACTTACTTTGTCTAAAGGTATACCTCCAAAGCAAGTCATCATGTCTTTAAGTGAAGTTATAGAAACGCCAACTTTTCCAACTTCTCCCTCTGCATGTGGATCATCTGCATCATAACCAATTTGGGTAGGAAGATCAAACGCCATGCTTAGTCCAGTCTGACCGCGTTCAAGTAAATACTTGAATCTTTGATTTGTCTGATCAGCACTTCCAAATCCAGTATATTGTCTCATTGTCCATAATCTATCACGATACATTCCTTTGTGAATAGCTCGTGTATAGGGAAATTTTCCTGGTTGTTCGTTCCTGCTTCGCGGTTTTACTTTGGAATCATAAACAGGTTTTACTGGAATGTTTGA
>DASSAF010000293.1:0-13520 GCA_035685565.1 Nitrosopumilaceae archaeon
GGAGATTCAATAATTATTTGGATAATAGACGATTCTGGAAAAGCAAGTTCACCAATTCCAGTTTCGATCACTAGTCTAAAAACAGAGGTAACAGCCCCTGATGCATTTTACAAAACTACATTCAAACCTGGAACATATCATATTGATGCCACATATTCTGGAACCAATTCTAGTACTGTTTTTACGTTAATAAATTCAGATAAAATTGCCATACCGCCTCAGTATAAGGCTCTTGTTAAATTATGGTCAGAAGGTCAACAACCCACAAATACAAACTTTGCAAATGTGATAATGGATCTCATACAATACAACATAATACAGATTCCAGGATTTAATAATCAAACAACAAATGCTGTACACATACCATCATGGGTTAGAAATGATGCAAAATGGTGGTCAGATAATCTTATTTCAGATAATGACTTTGCATTAGGAATACAATATCTTATTGAGTCTAAAATTATAACAGTTTGATTTCCTATTTACGAATTTGTTTTCTTGTTTTTGATTTCTTTGATGATGCAATAACTACAATTAGAATTAAAATTGCGGCCGCTATTACTGAATATTCTATTATTTGTTTATCAACAATATTGAAAGACAGATTTGGCAATATGAAATGAAATATCTTTGAAAGAATTTCTTGTGCAGATAGATTTTGTGGAGATACATTTGCAGTCGGTTTTTGTACATAAGTCTGGTTTTGTTGTGATTGTTCGTTCTGTGTTTGTTGCTGTGAAGTTTGATTTGTTTGTTGTGTAACAGGGTTTGTAGGAATTGGAGTTTGTGTGGGCGAAGTAGGGTTTTGTATTGTACCAGTGCCTCCATTACCTGAGCTTGCAAGACTAGTTCCAATAATCTCTAATTCTTTGTCATCAGCCGCAAGGTGAATTAGAATTGTTCTACTTGTTTGATCTGCACTTTTTTCCACAGAATCAGCAAGTGCTCCACCGGCTAACACAATAAAAAGAAGATCACTACCATCTTTATTTTTAGCATCAATTAGATCTCTAGGTAGTGTTAACTCTAATGTAGATGTAGGATTAGTAACTTGAATTGAAAAAATCAAGGCCTGATCTTGAGCATCTGGTTGTGCACTAAGAACTTTGACATAGTTTGCATCATAGTTGATTTGAAATGATTTACCTGATACAACAGTGATACTACCAGTATCTCCAAATGCCGAAACAAAAGATAGGCCTAATAGAAAAAATACCGGCAGAAAAAATTTCAAGTATGCCAATACTATATAACGCCACGAAGAATCATTATTATCTTTTCTGCTATAACATTTGCAGCTAAAGCCTGAGCTTCCTTTGTCTGAGCACCTATGTGAGGAGTGCAGATTACATTTGGCAGTGTTGCAAGTTTGTTTCCAGTGGCAGGTTCAGACTCAAAAACGTCCAAGGCAGCTCCTGCAATTTTTCCTTCTTTTAGTGCATCATACAATGCATTCTCATCAATTATTTCTCCCCTAGATGTGTTGATAACACATGCATTCTTTTTCATCTTTGCAAGTAGTTGTGAGTTTACAAGATGATGTGTGCTTTCTGTAAATGGGACATGGAAAGATATGTAATCTGCACTTGAAATCAGTGTATCAAGATCTGCTTTTATTAGACCTACTTCACGTGAAAAATCTTCAGGTATTGGAATTACATCATAACCAATGATATTCATATTTAGTGCTCTTGCATGTTTGGCTAGTTTTTTTCCTATGTTCCCAAGTCCAACAATTCCAAGATATTTTCCAGAAAGTTCAGTTCCCATTAGTTCTTTTTTTAACCACTTTCCATTTCGAATTTCCCTGTCAGCTCTTGGAATTTCCCTGGCTAGTGAAAGCATTAATCCTAAAACGAGTTCTGCTACTGCGTTCATCGCACCTTCTACTGCATTGATGACTCGAATTTCCTTTGTCTTTGCTGCACCTACATCAATGTTATCAAGTCCTACACCTACCCGTGCAATTATTTTACATTTGTTTGCTCTATCAATCATTTCTTTTGTAATCTTTGTTCTGCTTCTAACTACAACAATGTCAAAGTTGCCGATCTTTTCTTTGATTTGATCTGGAGTAATTTCAGGCTCATATGTAATTTTGAGACCATTTTTTTGTAAAATATCATTTAGAATTGGTGCAACTTGATCACAAATTAGTACGGATTGATTCATTGACATGCAAGAAAACCATCAAGTACAGAATATAATCATTGTGAGAAATAAAAACAAAAAAGAAGATTTTGGGGTTTTAACCACCGATTTGTTTCGCTATTGTTGCTGCTTGATCGTCAGTACATAGACAGTGAACAACTTCCTTTTGTGAAATGCTATTCTTGCCTAATGGAGGAACCGCATCAGATGGGTTTGGCATATCGCCTGGACCGTATCCCAATTTGAATGGGTCACCTGCAACAAATACTGTTGCTGCACCGCTGAAGATTGCTGCATAGTCATGGTTAACCGCAACATACGCACCTGGATTATCAAATACGACATCTACTATTGCACCCTGTGAGCCACCAATGTTCCAAGTTTCAGTTCCCTGAGCTTGTATTACGTTTCCTTGTGTTACACGGTCTAGTATTTCACCGACTATGTGGAAGAAAACGGGCATGTTACCCTGGTTCTCAACAAAGATTCTGTAGTGAACACCAGTATCAACAAACAATGGGTGTCCTTGATATTGCTTTAGTGATGCATCATTCCAAGGCTGTGCGACAAAGATGTTCTGTTTTTCATCTCCTTTGACCAATTTGTTAATGTCTGCGTTTGGAGTATATCCAAATGCAAATCCGTTAACAACAGTTTGTGTTGTTTTGTGATCAAACATTGCTTGTTGGTCATAGCTACCATCTGCGGTCAAGTACAATTGGTTGTACTCTAACACAAATTCTTTAGCATCTGCTGGAACAATTTGTCTGTCTAACACTACTTGGCCATTAACTACTTTGGTCTTTGTAACCAAGATATTGTGATATCCATTCAGTGGATCAACTATTGCTAATCCATACATTCCTGATAGGACATGTTGATCCATTGCAGCTACATTGACACCTGAGCAGTGGTACTTGAATGTACCAGGTACTTCGGCAACATAAGCAAATGTTTTGGATTCTCCTGGCTTAACTGCACCAAAGTTTGTTGCAGATATTTGAGATGCGTGCATATCGTTTCCATGTGCAGTTAATTCAGTTGATGGTACAGTTAGAGTCATTTTGATAATGTCTCCTTGTGTAGCTCTTACTGTTGGAGCTGGGACTTGACCGTTAAAGGTCATTGCGTGGAATTTTCCACCGCCCATTATGGGCAAGTCAACACTTTGTGCTGTCAATTGGACTTCCACTACATGACGTCCCTGTTGTACAATTGAATCAATTTGATCTAGAGGGACTTGAGCAAATGCGGTTGGCATTTGTAATGCAATTCCGCCCATATCACTGATTTTTTGGACTAAATTATCCTGTACTGTAGAAACTCCGTATTTTGTTGCAGTCATTTCTGACTGTGAATACGTACTAGCGAACAATATTCCTGCTACTGCCACAACTGCGGCAATAGAGAGCATACTGTATCGTCTGTTCATCGTCTCGAGTGTTCTATTTTAAGTATATTAACCTATGGGAAATGGATAGAAAACAACTCAACTTATTTGAAAAATTGTATTAATTTTTGTAATTTTTGAAAAGCGAATGAATATTAGGAAAATTAATTCTAGCTTTCACGTGAAGTTTAGAACTGATAGAGATTCTTTAGGTGAAGTTCAGATTCCTGCAGATGCATATTATGGAGCTTTTACAGCTAGAGCTATCAAACAATACCATGTGACTGGTCAGAGGGCTCATCCTTATTTGATCATGGCATTTGTAATGATTAAAAGATCCGCAGCTGTTGCCAACATGAAAACTAAATCTTTGGATGCCAGGAAAGGAAATGCGATTGTGAAAGCTTGTGATAAAATTCTTTCAGGGGAACATCTTGATCAGTTTGTTGTTGAAGCAATAAACTCTGGTGCAGGAACTGCATTTAACATGAATGCCAATGAAGTAATTGCAAATGTTTCATTAGAAATATTGGGAAAGAAAAAAGGAGATTATGAAGTAATACATCCAAATGATCATGTAAACATGTCACAGTCAAGTAATGATACATTTCCAACTGCAATGCATGTTTCAATTTTATTTAATATCAATCAGGTCATTCAAGTATTAGATGAATTGATAAAAATTCTGATAAAAAAAGCAAAAGAATTTTCTAGTTATAAAAAAATAGGTAGAACACATCTCATGGATGCACTGCCCGTTAGTTTAGGCAGTGAATTTGCTGCATATGCAACTGCAATAGCAAAAACTCGTGATGTAATAGTTACAGCAAAAAAAGAACTTGAATTTGTTGCACTAGGCGGTACTGCTGTTGGAACAGGAGCAAATACTCCAAAAGGTTACAGAAATATTGCCATTGCTGAGCTAGCAAAGGTTTCCAAATTACCATTAAAACCACAGCAGGACATGCAATATTCATTACAAAGCAAATTTGCAGTGGCAAATCTATCATCTACACTTAGAAATTTAGCAGTAGAACTTGGCAGAATTTCAAATGATATTAGGTTGATGGCATCTGGTCCAGTTGCAGGATTATCCGAAATTGGCATTCCTGCAGTGCATGCGGGTTCTTCTATAATGCCGGGCAAAGTAAACCCATCGCTTGCAGAATGTATGAATATGATTTGTTTTAGTATAATTGGAAACGACTCTACTGTCGCACTTGCAGCCCAAGCAGGACAGTTTGAGCTAAACGTAATGCTTCCTGTAATGCTAAAATCTGTCTTAGATTCAACGGATATGCTAAGAAACTTTGTTCCTATTTATTCTCATAATTTGATTGATGGTTTATCTGCAAACAAAGAAAAGCTTCAACAATATATTGAGAATAGCCCAGTAATAGTAACACTACTCTCACCTAAACTTGGCTATCAGACATCTGCTGATCTATACAAAGAATCTCTAAAAACTGGCAAGACCATCAGACAGTTAGTAATATCAAAAGGATTGATGAGTGAAAAAGAAGTAAAGTCATTTTTGGGATAAAAATGGCAAAGATTTGGGTTGAAGCATATGGATGTTCGGCAAGCTTTGCAGACTCTGAAATGATTTCTGGCTTGATTCTAAATGGAGGTCATACACTTGCCCAGAACTCATCTGATTCAGACTTGAATCTTATTGTTACTTGTTCAGTAAAAGATGTAACTGCCCACAAAATGATATATAGGATTAAAAAAATGAAAACAAAACCACTTGTTGTAGCTGGTTGTTTACCAAAAGCAGAACAATCTACAGTTGAAAGATTCAGTCCAAAAGCTAGTTTACTTGGTCCAAATTCTTTAGGAAGAACTCTTGATGTCATAAATTCTGCTCTAAGAGGGATAAAGAAAATAGAGGTTGCAGACTCGGATGTATCTAAAGTTGGTTTACCAAAGGTCAGATTGAATTCAGCTGTAGGAATAGTTGAAATTGCAAGTGGTTGTATGAGTGAGTGTACTTTTTGTCAAACCAAATTATCTAAAGGAGATTTGCACAGCTATAGGATAGGCGATATTGTAAGGCAGGTGAAACACGATGTAGAAGACGGATGCGGTGAAATCTGGCTTACATCAACAGACAATGGTTGTTATGGTTTTGACATTGGGACTAACCTACCTACTCTTATCGAGAATGTGTCTGAGATAAAGCACAATTTTATGATTAGAGTAGGCATGATGAATCCCATGTATATGACAAGGATTAAGCATGATCTTTTGAAATCCTTTGAAAATGACAAAGTCTTCAAATTCCTTCACATTCCAGTACAAAACGGAAGCAATCGGATTCTAAAAGAGATGAAGCGTGGTCACACGGCAAGTGTATTTAGGAATACAAACGATGCATTTAGGAAAAAATTTGAAAGATTTACCATTTCTACAGACATTATAGTAGGATTTCCATCTGAAAGTGAAGAAGACTTTGCGCAGACAATAGATCTCATTAAAGAAACAAGGCCTGATGTGATAAATCTCTCAAGATATAGTGCTAGGCCAGGAACAGACGCTGCAAAAATGGACCAAGTCTATGTTTCTGACATAAAAAGACGAAGTAAGATCATTTCTGAATTGACAAATAAGATAGTGCATGAGAGAAATCTTGAATGGATAGGTTGGAAGGGGGATGTTTTGTTTGATGAAATTACAGATTGCATCACCAAAGGAAGAAACTTTGCCTACAAACCCATAGTTATTGATGAAGAGGTAAAAATTGGACAAAAAATCAAAGTCGAGATCACAAAAACAACAAAACGTGGTCTTTATGGTAAAGCCATGAGCTAAAATCTTTTAGATCGAAGCTTGGATCAAAACTAATCAACAAAGTTTTTTAACTAATTTTGTAAGCAAAAGGGAGTCATGGAATTTGAGATAAAGGAACCTATCCTAGTGGTAGGATTAGGCGGTGCAGGATGCAAATTAGCAATAAACGCCAAAGAGAAACTTGGTTCAGAATGTATTCTAATTAGCCATGACCCAAAAGACCTCAATTCTAGCAATTCTAAAATTTTGATTAATACCAATCCAATTCTCAATCCATCTTCGTATATAATACGAGGCATATCATTTGGTGCACTTGATAGTATTAGAGAAAAAATTGATGGTTATTCTACTATTGTCATAATGGCAAATTTGGCAGGAAAATCAGGGGCGGCATTAGCACCTATTCTCTCACAAGTTGCAAAAGAGATGGGTAAGAACGTCCTTTCTTTTGCCATAATGCCATTCAAATTCGAAAAAGATAGAATCTTCTTTTCAGGCGTATCGTTGAAGAGACTGAAAGCAAATTCTGACTGTACCATAATAGTAGATAATGATGCTTTACTTGACAGCAACCCGGATCTTACTCCTGATACATGTCATACCATAACAAATGCAGCCCTACTTGAAGTCGTTTCATCATTAAAGTCTGCATCGTTCCCATTAAGAACAAACATTCTTTCTACAAGTAAAGAAGGTCAAGACGTACAGACATCACTAAGAGATTCTATCAAGATGCTTTACGAGGATGCACCACCTAGCAGCGTAAAAAGTACAATGTTGTACGTAATGGGTGGAAACAAGGTGTCTGTAGGAACACTAAATTCCATGGTAAATACAATCAGCGGCATCTTCAATGACGATAGCACTAGAGTGAGTCTTTCGGTCATGGCAGGTGAAAGTTCCAAAGTTGTTTTGTTGACATCAATAGATGGAGAAACAAGGTTTGACAAATACGATCCGCTTGGATTTATCCCAAAACAGAACATGTTGGACTGGGATGAGCCAGAATGCAGTATAAAATTAGATCTTAACTTGACACAAATAGAATAGAATTAATCTTTCTTTATCTTTTTATCAGACTTTGATTCCTTAGGTTTCTCTTCTTTTTTCTCTGTTGGTTTCTCTTCTACTTTTTTTTCTTCCTTCTTTGCTTTTGGTTTCTCCTCTACTTTTGTTTCTACATTAGTTTCTACTTTTGTTTCCACTTTAGTTTCTTTTGGTGTTTCGTCTACTTTCTTCTCTTCTTTTTTCGCTGTTTTTTTCTCTGCTTTCTTTCCTTTTTGTTTCTCTTCTACTTTTTTCTCTTCCTCATATTTTGAAATCAGAATATTACCATCATCATCTTTTGTTAATTTCACACGTATTTTTCTTGGTGGATGTCGTATTCCTCTTGCCCACACAAGATGACTTACATCTTCTTCAATCTTGACATTTTCAGATTTCATATGATGTGTAGCAAATTCTTTAATCATGTTAATTGCCCTCTTGGCTCTTTGGTTATTTGGAGAAAGCCAAACTTTTCCAAGATTTATTGTATAAACGCGTTCAAGTGTTTCTTCTGACATTTATCCCACTCCCACATCAGTTCTGCGCCATTGTCTCCTTTTTGGGTTTGATCGCACCTTTCTTTTTGTTCTAACTACAACCCAAGTTGGTACCGGTGAGCTTTGCTTTAGTTTCTTCATTAAGCGTATCTTCCTTGGAGTAGATTTGTGCGCAGCCATAAAAATTTGAACACCTTGCCCTCTTTTTAAATGAATCTCAAGAATTTACGTAAAAAATGACATGTAAAAAATTAATCATAGTAAGCCGGTTTCTGATAGAAGGTTAAACATTTGCTTTAGCATCCTTGCAGAAGCACCCCAAATCAAATGATGTTGATATCTAAAAGTATACATCCCTTGAATTGATTTGTGCAAAGGATCTAGATCACCTTCTATCGTGTTCAGTAGAGGCACAAATGGAATATGCAATATGGTTTCTATTTCTGAATTTGGGATAAGTTTTGGTATTTCATCTAGAATACAAATAAATGGTATTATTGTAAAACCAGAATTCAAAGTTGTCACAGGTCTAATCTGACCTACGATTTGTTGTCTAGATATGTCAAGATTCATCTCTTCTTTTGTTTCTCGAATAGCTGTAGTCAACAGATCATCATCACGTTGTGTCCATGTCCCACCAGGAAAAGAGATCTCGCCAGCATGATGATTCATTGTTTTTGGTCTCTCTGTCATGATTATCATGGGTTCTTTCCCATAAATCACTATCAGTACAGCAGCGAGTTTTGTTTGTCCATCGTACTTTACCTCAGGTGTAATTTTACTAGATAATGCTTTTTTGAGTAATTCTATTTCCAATTACACTAGTAATACAAGATTCGTTTATTTGGCATTATCGTTATAGATTCACCAACAGAAAATATTTTGGTTTCCATCACAGGACAAAATATTCTGCCTCAGGATGATGTACAACTATCGCTGCGGTGGATTGATCTGGAATAATTTGACCCAATTCTGTAAGCCCCATACCAGATTTTTCGGGTTCTAATAATTTCCATACTAAATTGTGTTGTGATACATCAGGACAGCTTGGATACCCCCAGCTATATCGCAGTCCTCTTTTTGGTCCAATTTTTAGTTCATCCCTTATTATTTGATTAACCCATTCTGCCATTGCTTCTGCAGTCTCAACAGCAAGACCATGCAAATAATATGCATCCGTATACTTGTCTTCTTTATTCCACTTTTCTATGATTTCTGAAGTCTTATTTCCAACTGTTACTGCTTGAAATGCAACAACATCATCCTTACCAAAATAATCGGTAATACAGAGATGCTTTGATTTTGTTGATCTTGGAAAATCAAATATTATGTTTTGACCATCTGGATGTTCAACTACAAGTTTCTCATTTTTGTTATGGCATTTGAAATAACCATATACCGCACGCGGTTCAAAAAGACCTTCATCAACAATTCTTTTCTTCCATTCTTCGAATAATTTTTCATGTTCTTGTTGTGATTCTTTTGCAGTACTTCCACGAAGTCCCCATGATAAAACAAAAAGAGATTTTTTGTTAATATATTTCCAAATTTCTTGTAAATTAATTTGTGCAGGCTCAAATCGGATTTGTTTATTGATGTGAGGTGCAAGTGGTGGTTCTACTGGTTTTATTCCACTATGTGGAATATCTCCTGCTTCTGTCTTTACACTAGTTTCTGTCCATTTCTCTAATTTTGTATTCCATTCGGTAAGGAAGTGTTCTTTCTCATTTGAAACAAGCTTGTCCATTGTTTTTAGACCATCAAACATTGTTTTGCAGTAAAATGCACCTGGCTTGTAAATTCCGTCCGCTTTTGCTATTCTATTGATATAGTTAGTGTTGATGGCAGCTCCACCACATAGTATAGGAATCTGCATGTTGTTTTTTCTTGCATGTTCTACAAAAAATTGCATTTGTTTTGACGTTGAAACCAAGAGTGCGGAGAGTCCTATTGCATCTGCTTTTACTTCATCAATTTTTTCCAAAAACTTTTGCATTGGAACCTGTTTTCCCAAATCATAAACAGTATAACCATTATTTTCAAAAATTGTTTTTACCAGGTTCTTTCCAATGTCATGAACGTCACCATAAACTGTGCCCAATACAAGTTTGCCTTTGCTGGTACCCTCTTCCTTTAGCAGGTATTTTTCAAGTTCCCCTACTGCTGCTTTCATGCATTCTGCAGATTTAAGTACAAATGGCAAGATGAGTTCTCCTGCTCCAAATTTGTCACCTACTTCTTTCATAGCTGGAAGAAGATCATCGTTTAGTGTTTGGATTGCAGCATGATGTGTTATTTCTTTTGGAGATTGGATGCTTAAAATATTATTTTTTTCAACTAGTTCATGTTTTTGTGTTATTTTTTCAGCAATTGCACTGACAACATCATTTTCAATTCCATCTTTTAATCTATTTACAATTCTAAAGTTAGATCTTTTACCAGCATTCCAGGAAGGATCGATTTCAACTCTTTTTACAGAAATGGTTTTTGTGGATTTTGAGTTTTCAAAATATACTATTAAATCGGCAAGCGCATTTGGATGTAGATTAAAGATAAGAGATTCTGCAATTTTTCTTTCTTTTTCACTAATCTCAGAGTATGGAATAACGTCCTTTGGGTTGATTATCACTGTATCAAGACCATATTTTACCGCATGATACAAAAATACCGCATTGAGTACTTTGCGTGCATTAGGTGCAAGTCCAAAACTTAGATTACTTAGGCCAAGAGTGGTAAATGAATTTGGAAATCTTTTTTTGATTAATGCTATTCCTTCCAATGTATTTTTTCCTGCATCCTGAAATTCGGCTTCTCCGGTAGCAAGTGTAAAAGTTAGAGCATCAAAAATGAACTGATCTTCTTGTAGGCCATATTTTTTTCCAGTTTCATAAAGCAGTTCTGCAGTTTCTAGCTTTTCTTGAGGAGTTTTAGCCATTCCTTTTGGACCAATACACATTGCAATTGCAGGAACTCCATATTTTGCCATCATGGGAGCTAATGAATGAAATCTAGTTCCATCACCTTCCAAATTAATTGAGTTAATTATTGGCTTGCCAGGAATTTGTTCAAGTGCTGTGGCAATTACTTTTGGTTCAGTTGAATCAATAACCAACGGAGCATCGATTTCTAGGCTCAATTGTTTGACAAGTTTTTTCATAAACTCTAGTTCATCTGAGCGTTCCGTAGTTGCAACACAAACATCAAGACAGTGTGCACCTTCTTCAACTTGGGCCTTTGCTAAGTTTAATAATTCATCAAAATTGTCATTTAGTACCGCTTCCTTTGCTTTCTTTGAACCTTGAGTGTTGAGTCTCTCACCAATAATCAAGGGTGGTGGGATTTGTTTTAGCTCAATTGCCTTTAATGCAGAACTTACTCTTGGGATTTTCAACATATTAATTGTAAACTGAATTTTCTAAATACTTAGCGTTTATTGCCTATTTTTGATCAATTATTTTTCGGAGTTGTGATATATGAGAAGGATTAGTACCGCAACACCCTCCTATGATTCTCACATTAGGATATTGTGAGATAAAGTCTTTGAGAGATTTTGCCATTTCGTCTGGCGACATTTTGTAAACAGCTTTTCCACCTTGGTTTTCTGGCATCCCAGCATTTGGCACTACAAGTAGTGGCAAATTGTTTTGTTCATCTAACCACTGTATGCTTGGCGTCATTTCTATCGGTCCAGTAGAGCAATTCAATCCAAAAATATCAATTCCCATATCAGACACGGTTGTGTATGCCGCCTGAATGTTTGTGCCAAGTAACATTTTTCCATATTTGTCTAATGTCACATTCGCAATTAATGGAATTTTCTTACCGGTTTTTTTCATTGCAAGATGCGAAGCTTCTATTGCAAGTTTAACTTCTAAAATATCTTGGCTTGTTTCAATTAGTAATGCATCAACTCCACCCAGTATAAGACCCTCTGCTTGTAATTCATATGCCTCTCTGATTTCATTAAGAGATTTTTGGCCAAGTGATGGATCATTTGAACTTGGTAAGAATCCTGATGGACCCATAGTTCCAATTACATATCTTGGCTTGTCAGTAAATTCCTGAGTTACCCCTAATGCCAACTGTGCAATTTTTTTATTCCATTCCACAGTTTTTTCTCCGTAACCATATTCCTCTAGTTTCAGCTTGTTTGATCCAAATGTGTTAGTTTCAATACAATCAGCACCTGCTTCCAAGTAGCTTCTATGAATTTTTTTTATCCATTCAGGTCTTGTGAAAGATAGTCCATCATTGAATCCATCTTTGCCATCTGGAAAGTCTTCTGGTTTTGGGTTTAGTTTTTGGATCTCGGTTCCCATCGCACCATCAAAAAGCAAAATTTTGTTCTTTATTGCCTCACTGAAAGGAACTTTTTGTATCATGACAAAGTTGAGATAGTTTTAATCAATTTAATTTCTTGCTTTGATTATATTCAAAGGTTATAATCAAGTACTCAAAAAAACCTTCTATGACAATCACCTATGAGATAAATCCCCCAAAAATCATTCAAGATACAGTATTATCTCAAAAAGAACTGCAGGATTCTCTTAATAAATTAAAATCTAAAGCATTGAAGGTTGGCAAGGTTTGTAAAAGTATCCACTTGACTGATTCAGTTCTTGGCATACCAAGAATATCACCAATTACTGCCGGTTTTTTTATTAGAAACTCTAATAAAAAAATAAGAATTTCTGCAAGCATACGAGTAAGAGATAGAAATCTCATTTCCATTACTCAAACAATTTCTGACGCAATTTTGCTTGATCTAAATGGTGTTCTTATTCTTAAAGGAGATACTCCACCTGTTGGGCCAAAGGACTCTAAGCTTATACCAAGTGATATTGTAAAGCAATTTAACGAACAAGGTTTTGGGAAAAAAATTGATCTTTATCTTTCGTTATCAAGCAATCCAGATTTTGAAAAAATTCACAAAAAGATTGAAGCTCAACCAAAAGGATTTGTTACTCAGGTCATTAGCTCCATTGACCAAGTTACAAGAATAGTTGATAAATTAAAACCAGAAGGGTTCAAAATAGTTCCCTGTATTTTGTTAGCTTCAGAAAAAAATTCAAAATCTGCAAAAATGCTCAATTTGGATTGGTCAAGTTATAGTAAGGATATGGTTGGTTTCATAAAACAAGTACACAAAATTTCAGGCAATGTGTTGATTAGCTCACCAAATGACTTTATTGGTGCCTTAGAGGTATTGAAAAAGCTGAGTTAATGCACTCTTAACAAGAAATTAAAATCAGCGACTAATTAAAATTAAAGAATAACAAATCATGTTTGTGAATATGATATGAATTTATTTAGAATATCAATTTTATTTGCAGGATTATTTATGGTAGGTTTAGTTTCTGTTCAGCATGCAGATGCGGAAGTATGGATTCCTGATAATGAGTTTGGAGGATATTTTGATTCAAATGGTGTATACACTGTAATAGGTGCAGTCAAAAACACACAAAATGTTGCAATAGTTCCTACAATTACCATAAACATAAAAGATAATGAAAATATGATTTCTAATTCTTATACACTGTCAATAGTTGATGCAGGAAAAGATATACCGTTTAAAATAAAAGTACCACATGTAGAAAGTAAAAATGCAATTTTAGAAAAACCAGATGTAAACTTTGTGCTTG
>DASSAF010000294.1:0-5479 GCA_035685565.1 Nitrosopumilaceae archaeon
ATCTACCCATGGGGAAATGGTCATTACACAAGAATGATGGCGTTAGATAAGGTTCTACCTAAATATATAAAATCAGAATTTGAGGTTCATTATTCAAGTAAGGGTGAGATATATAAAAAACTCCTTGAGAAATTTCCTACAAAAAAACAATACATTCATGAAATTTTCATGCCAACACCAATTGATGGAAAGAAAGGTCCAAGCGTCACACGTTCACTATGGAATTTTTTACTTCCAGTTTCAGGTAATCCACCGTTAGTTAAACAAATTTCAAGCTATTTAATAAAAGAAGCAAAATTATACGATATACAAAAATTTGATCTTGTAATAAATGATGGTGATGTTGGATCTAATGTATTAGCAGAAAAAAGAGGAATTGATTGTATTTTTGTAACAAACCAGTTTAAACCAAAACTTTGGAAATCACATTCTTATTTTTATCCTTCAGTAGTGTACATATCAAAACAGATAGAAAAAGCTACAAAGATAGTGGTGGCTGATTCTGCTCCACCAAACACAATCTGTGAGTATAATCTCAACTTCACAGATAAGATAAAGGAAAAAGTGGTTTATGCAGGACATTTTTCAAATAAAATAATAACAAATCCAAAACCAAAATCAGATTTAGAAAAATTAATTGAGAATGAAGATTTTGGATATTGGATGCAAACTGGAAACAAAGCTACCAATGACATAACTGGCAAAAAATACAAACAAGTTTTTCATGCAAATGAGATGCGTAATGAGAAGAGAATAGTCTCTCATGCAAAAAATGATCCAGAAATAGACAGAGTTACTGGTAAAGACGGTAAAGTATATTCTTTTTCTGAAGCTTTTGATAAAAAAATAGATTGGATTCAAATTGATGTTGGATTTTTGTCAGAACATGAAAAGAACACAGTTTTGGATTTGTGTAAATATGCAGTGATAAACGGGTCACATACGGCTATGGGTGAAATACTTGGAATAAAAGCAAAGCCAATCATAGGTATTCCAATCTATGATGAACATACAAACCAGATAAAATGGGCAGAAGATAGACATCTAGGTGTTCTTGTAACAAACAAAAAACAAGTGATAATAGGCGTTCATAAAATACGAAAAAATTATGAGGCATACCTGGAGCGTGTTACTGAATTTGCGAGAGTCTTTGATAGAAATGGTGCACAAAACACGGCAGAAATAATTTCTAACATCCTAGAGAGTTAGAAAGGATTATAATTTTTCTTTACTTAGTTTCAAATCTGGTACGCGGCATTTTCGATGGGCGAACTGACCGAAAGGGATGACGATAGAGACCGCGTACCAGAAAATTGGCAAAGGCTTTTATGGATAATTTTGATGATTGGCGTCATTGACTGATTGTCCGGAGTGCGCAGCCAAGGAAGTACAAATAGAGATGAAGTTTGATCTTAACACGAAACATTTTATCTGTAAAAAATGTGGTCTTTATGCAACCAGAGAACAAATAAGTGATATCAGAGACAGATTAAATCGTCGTGAGAAAACAAGAGAGGACAAGCACGACGAATATAGAGATTGGTGGACGTCAAGTAAAAAAGAAAAGCAAAGTTAGTTTTCAGAGTGAAATCAGAAATGGCAAAAGAACTTCCAAAATGGGCTCAAGATGAAATAAAAAATGCAAAATTCGGCAAACCCGAGTTAATAACTAGAACTGGTTACATACTTGAGATCTATGATAAAGATAACAAAATTGATGTACAGTTGTATGAAGAAATTGAGGATGGAAGACGTATCATAACACTAGATTTACCGAAAAAATCCAAAACTGCAGACCTAATGAAGGGAATCGTCTACGAATTTACATTTAATTCTGTAAAGGCACTATTGAGTGAAAAACTAGTAGAGCTTCTAAAAAAAGAGATGGAGATAGAGATGGATGCGATTTACCAGTTTGAGCTCACACAACTTGAAGCAATGGATGTAGATTCTGGTACTTCAAGTTCGTCAGAATCTGAAGAAGAGTAATAGTTTTCATTGCAGGTTAATTTATAGTACTTTTCTTGCTCTCATTGCCTTTCGAAATGCTGCACCTACAATTGGATTAATTAGATAAGGAAATGTTTGTTTGAACCACACTGCGACTCTAACAAACGATGGGACAATAATCTCCAGTCTTGGCGAAGATGATGCTCTTATTACTGCTTTAGCTACAGCGCTAGAACTAAGCGACATTGATGAATATTTTGGAAAAGATTTGAAAGATTGATGTTTTAAAAAGTTAGTCCTAACCATTATAGGACTGATGACAGTAACTCCAACTCCAGTTCCTTTTAGTTCATGATAAAGGCTTTCAGAGAAACCTAACATGGCAAACTTGGATGCGCAATATGGTGCAATTCCAGGGATACCAAAACTTGCAGCAACTGAAGCCACATTTACTATATGTCCTGATTTTTGCTCTAGCATTTTTGGCAGGAATACCTTTGTGCAATAAACCATACCAAAATAGTTTGTAGCCATCTGAGATTCTATTTCTTCAATTTTTGATTCATTAATTGGACTATAGATACCAAAACCTGCATTATTGACCAAAATATCTATTCTACCAAACTTTTCCAAGATAGCTCTTCCCATTTTTTCAACTTCGTCTTTTTTGGATACGTCACATATATGGACCAAAATTTCTGAATTGTATTTTCTAATTTTTTCTGCTACAACTTCAAGATTTTGTTTATTTCGTGAAACTAACACTACTTTACTTTTTTGTTTGGCAAATTCTACTGCCGATTCTTCACCAATACCGCTAGAAGCTCCTGTGATTACCACTACTTTGTTGATATAGTTCATTAAAATAAAAAAGAGTCTTTGAAAATAAAGCGGTTTCTATACAGTTTTTGTATTTTTTATGCCTGGATATACAATTTTCATCAAGAATATCCAGCTTATAACAAGACCAACATGATAAGTTGCAATCCTCCAACCTATTACAACATTCCATTGAAGACTGTTTTTTGCTGCCTCAAAGGTTAGTGTATTAAGGTGTCCAAGATATGCCCAGATTGCAAATTCTGTAAGACCAGACCCCCCAATTGTAACTGGTAAGTTTCCTATAGCGTTTGAAGCCATTGCAGCCATAAGTGAGTGAAAGAAATCTATAACATAACCTGCATTGTTTGCAATTATCATAAATGATAATCCATAAAATCCCCAAGTAAAGACAGAAATAATAACTGATACTGCAAAGGCTTTTTTTGCTTGCTTATTATGTAAGGTTTCTCTGCTCATGTCACAAATCTCTTTCATCCAAAGATTTGTTTTATCAAGAGAGCTTACGATGCGTTCCCTTCCAGAGCGTTTAGCAAGTTTTGTAGCCCATGAAGGAATTTGAAAAGTTCTTTTAGAAGATAAAAAAAATAATGTACACCACAATCCAGTGACAGGTATACTTATTGCAACTATTGTAATACCAATAACATATGCACCATTAAGAAATGAAAATGCTGCTGCAGTAAGAGCAAAAATTCCTGCTACTAGTACTTCAGTAACAATTTCCATTATCGTGACCCAAGATGCTTTACCAATTGGAATGCCTCTTTTATTTAGCCACATTATTCTAGCTAGTTCTCCGCCTACAAATGATGGAGTAGTAGATGTAACAAATTCGCTTCCAATTCTTACTGAAATCGTTTTCCAATTAGCCTCTACAGGACCAAGAAATTTTTTTACTAAATAATTAAATTTTAGACCCTGTGTAAACAATTTACAACACATAGCAAGTGCAGCGCCAATAAAAGGAAGAAGACCTATTGCAAAAAAAGAATCAAGACCTATGTTAAAAGTAACAGCAATTAAAACAAACGGGATTATACTCACTGGAATTGCCAGTATTTTCCAATTCATTGTCTGCATTATTCAGGGATGGAAATATAAGCTGAACATAAAAATAGCTATTAGTCAAAATGAAGGCCATTTTTATTATCGGTACTGCTGGTTCTGGAAAATCATTACTCACAGCCAACTTATTTGATTATTATACAAAGAACGGTAATTTTGTTGGTGTTTTAAATTTGGATCCAGGAGTAGAAAATTTACCTTATACTTGTGATGTTGACGTTAGAGACTATGTAGATCTTATCTCAGTAATGAAACAGTATGATTTGGGACCTAATGGTGCAATGATAATGGCAAGTGATCTGATTGCATCAAAAATTGATGAACTGCAAAGAGATGTCGATAATGTAAATCCAGATTATCTCATAGTTGATACGCCAGGACAAATAGAACTTTTTGCATACAGAACAAGTGGCCCCTTTTTTGTAGAAAATTTTAATGTGGAACAAAAAAGTGCAATATTTCTCCATGATGGTTCACTTGTTACCACACCAACTAATTTTGTTTCAATGGCACTTCTTGCTTCATCGATAAAACTTAGATTAAATTTACCATTTGTTAATGTTCTAACAAAAACTGATCTTATAGAAGACCGAATTAGAGATATTTTAAAGTGGTCTTCAAATTTAAGTAGTCTTGAAGAAGCAATAGCCAAACAATCAGATGGTGAAAGCTATACCCTTGTAATGAATATTTTAAGAAGCTTAAATGTTGGTGGGTTTTCCCAAGGACTAATTCCAATTTCAAATGCAACTACTGAAGGAATGATTAATCTTGAGGCTGCTTTGAGCAGAATTCTTAACTTGGGAGAAGAGGTAGAAGAGTAGTGGTCTCTAAAGTTATTGTAAAAGCTCCATCTTCTACTGCAAACTTAGGTCCCGGCTTTGATGTATTTGGACTTGCACTTGACGCCTATTATGACAAAATACAACTTGAAAAAGGTAATAATGGAATTAAAATCCAAACTTCTGATTCGATTCCCCTTGTACCAGAAAAAAATTCTGCAGGATTAGTTGTAAAAGAAATGGCAAAAAAATTCAAGATCAAGTCTGGTCTTGTTTTAAAAATTAACAAAGGGGTACCTGCAGGCTTTGGCATGGGAAGCAGTGCAGCATCTGCTGCTGCCGCTGCTATAGCTTTTGATGCATTATTTGATCTTAATCTTGATGCAAAAAGTCTTGTAGAATTTGCAGGTATGGGAGAAAAAGCCAGTGCAGGTTCTATTCATTATGATAATGTAGCAGCCTCGGTACTGGGTGGTTTTGTCATAGTAAGAACAAATCCACTTAATATCATAAGAATAGAACCTCCTAAAGATCTAGTTCTTTGTATTGCAATTCCCAAACTTGTCATGCCACCAAAGAAGACTCAGGTTTCTAGAAGTGTTCTGCCAAAACAAATCAATCTTTCAGATCATGTCCGTAATCTCTCAAATGCTGCAGCAATGACAGCTGGATTTATGAAACAAGACACATTAATGATTGGAAGCGCTGTAAGAGATATAATAGTTGAACCTGCAAGACAACATATGATTCCAGGGTTTATTCAAGTAAAAGAAAATGCCCTTCGAGCTGGTGCACTTGGTTTTACAATTAGTGGTGCAGGGCCATCTGTTATTGCCTTT
>DASSAF010000295.1:0-2636 GCA_035685565.1 Nitrosopumilaceae archaeon
GGGACAATCGTAACTCTTCGATTATGAAATGAACGTAATCGTTTCTATACTGTGGTAATTCTATCTGTTTTCCCGTTTCTTTTTCTTCAAAATATTCTGGTTCTGGTTCCCTTCCAAGCATGTCAATACAAAGTTGTTTTAGTTGATCAAGTTCAAATTTGTTTAATAGTTTATCTTTGACCTGTAATTCCTGTTGAAAAATTCTGTCTTCTTCCTCGATCTCGTTTTTTATTCTTTCAATCTCGATTTGATTCTGATTATTTTCATTATCTTTGTCATGCCCAAAGAATTTCTTAAAACCCATATAACTTAGGGGGTTTTAATCTAAAATATAATTGTAAACATTACGAAATTCTATTTGTGTGATTTCTATCATCCATCTCATACTCATATACAAACAATGTTTAAAACACGAAAATTTGTTGTTGTATCATGAATAATGAAACTGGGGAACAATGGTCAGAATGGCTAGATTTTAATCAAGATACAGCTAAATCTGCTCCAGAGACATCTGGAGTTTTTGTGATGCATGCATCAATGAAGATACTGTTTATTGGCAGCGCTCAAAACCTACGATCATCTCTCCTAGAATCACTGACCACACCATGTTTGGAAAAAGCAAAGAGGTTTAGATACATGGTTACAGATTCACAGGAAAAAATCAAAGAACAGCTTGTTGAAGATTACATAAAAAAACATAATGGTAAATTGCCAGAATGCATGGAAACAAACTGATTTTTTAATTTTAATTTGACCACAAAGCTTACTTTGTACAATTTTGATCGTTTCTTATGAAGATGAATTGGAAATACGGCGGTCATGTGGTTTTGTGGCTTGGTCTTATCGGACTAGGCGCATTTCTATTTCTAAATTTGGATCTGGCTCATCGTAAAAGAGAATTATATTTGATCTTTGGATTGGCAATGATTTTCATGATTAGTGGATGGGTGGGGGTATTTCGATTTTCACGTGTATGGAACATGATTAATTAAAATCTGTTCAATGGTTTTGACTTAAATTTTAACTGCCTTTAGATCCACAGGAACAAAAGCCATATTCATCTATTCTGGACTTGCAGATGGGACACCTTTCTAGATATTCAACTTCCCATGGTTCTTTGCCAAAAAGTCTAAAATGGTCATCAATTTCTACTGGAATGATTCGCTTTTTTGGCAATTGATTCTTTACCATTGAATAATCTAGCTACATCATAATTAATAATTTTTACCAGACGTGTTCTCATTAATGGCAGTAAATAGCTGTTATTGATATGTAATGTATTTGGTTATTGATGATCTCAAATATTTGAGAAAATCTAGTCTATGTCAATCAAATCGTCCGTTTCTTTTACGCCAATGAATTTTGCCTCACATTTAAAACATTGCCACACGAAATCATTTCCTCGTTTTCCTTGGTACTGCATGGGTAAATTACATGCAGTACAAATTATTTCTTTCACAGTGTATATTGGTTCAAGTTTTATTTATCTTGATCACGTTCTGTGGGTTGATGTTTTTTGTTTAAGATGGCACTACCAAAAAATGAAATAACTAGATTGACTGACAAAGCTATCACCGCTATGTAAAGAGATCCAAATGTAGTATTAAATAATGAACTAGATAATGGTCCAAAATTATTTACAGATTCCACCATGTAAATTCCTAAAAATATTCCTACTAACAAACCAGCAATGAGCGGTTCTTTTCTTAACGATTTTACATACATTCCAAAAAAAACGGCAGGTAAAATCTGCGCAATTAGAATTCCACCTAAAAGTTGGAGCGATATTGCATAAGTAGCTGGCACTGTAAACACAAACCCCAAGGCTACAAACTTGAAGACAGTTGATGAAATTTTTGTAATTCGAATTTCAGATTTTGGTGTTAGGTTTGGTTTTATCTCTTTGATGATGTTTCTTGTAAGCAAGTTTGCCTGCGCCATTGCCATAATAGCCGCAGGTACCAAACCACCAATGAATATTCCAAGTAATGCTATTCCTGAAAACCAACCTGGCATGGAATACAAAATCAGAGAAGGCACCACAAGTATGCCACGGGAACTCTCAGGAAAACCAGATAAGAAATTCATTGCAGAAGGGACGGCGTAAACCAATACTCCCATCAATGCCATTATTGCAAGACCTACCCCATACAGAGGAAGCAATCCTGTACTGGTTCGAAGTTTTTTTGCACTTTCTGCACTCAAAACACCATTTATTGCATGTGGATAAAGATAAAGTGCCAATGCACTTCCAAGTACCAGTGTAGCATAAGCTGGCACAAGAGAATCAGAAAGAGTGACATAGTTTGGTTTGATTTCTTTGAAAACATTTCCAAATCCACCTATGCTAATTGGTACAACCACAATGACCGCAATTACAGTAATCCAGATCAATATGTCCTTGAAGATTGCAGTTAATGTTGCTCCACGAAGACCACTAGTAAAAGTAAACGCTGCCAAAATTGTAAAAGATACCAATAATGAAATCTCTCCTACTATCTGAGAATTACTAGTGCCTGCAAGCATAACTGTGAGGACAGCTTGCATTCCAACTATCTGTAATGCGATATATGGCAACTCTGCTACAATGCCAGTTATTGCTATCATGATAGCCAGTGCCAAACTGCTGAATCGGT
>DASSAF010000296.1:0-3074 GCA_035685565.1 Nitrosopumilaceae archaeon
ATTGGAAATCCCTGACCATGACTGGATATGGATGTGGGCCTACTGCTGAACCAAGTAGATAGTAAGTGGTTTCTACATTTGTAATCCAGTCTCTGATTGCTTCGTTTATTGCATCTTTTAGTGTCTGAGTTCCCTCCATTACTGGATGGACAGAGGAACCAAGAAGTTTCATTCTAAAAACATTTAGCTTTTGGCGTTGAGTGTCTTTATACCCCATGTATACTTCGGATGGCAAACCAAGTGTGGCGCATGCCATTGCTGTTGCAACTCCATGTTGTCCAGCTCCTGTTTCTGCAATGATTCTCTTCTTTTTCATTTTTTTTGCAAGAAGGGCTTGACCTAATGTGTTATTGATTTTGTGTGCTCCACCATGCAAAAGATCTTCTCTTTTTAGATATATCTTGGCGCCTCCGATTTTTTCTGTTAGATTTTTTGCAAAATATAGTGGAGTGGGTCTCCCAGCATATTCGCGTAAATAATAGTCTAATTCTTTTTTGAATTCTTTGTTATTTTTAAATTTCAAGTAAGCCTCTTCTAATTCTTCTACTGCCGGAACTAGTGTCTCTGGAATGTATCTGCCTCCAAACTCACCGAATTTTCCCCCCTTTGGATATGTTATTTTCATATTGATGACACCAACTTTTCCACATGTCCCTTGATATCTCTACTCTTCATTATGCTACTCCCAATAAGAAATGCATCTGCACCACATTTGTGAAGAAATTTAATATCTTTTGGATCTTCTATCCCGCTCTCAGAGAGAATTATGCGTTTTTCTTTTCTATCTCTGAGTATTTCTTTTGTTGTGTTAAGATCAATTTCCAGTGTATCTAAATTACGATTATTTATTCCAAGTATGTCAGCATCTGTTTGTATTGATCTAAGAAATTCATTTTTTGTATGAGCCTCTAAAAGTACCACAATATTTTTTTTGTGTGCATAAGCAATAAATTCATCAATATTATTGGCAAATTTTTTATCAAAAATTGACTGTATAAGTAATACGCAGTCAGCGCCTATTTTTTCAGCGGCATCTATCTGTTTTTTATCGATGACAACATCTTTCATTAAAAGAGGTATGCTGACATGTTTACGAATGTTTTGAAAATACTCTGGTGAGCCATTAAAAAGATGAGGCTGTGTAAGTATGGATAACCCAATTGCACCTCCATCCACCATTAATTTCGCAATCTTCACAGGATCTGAAACACTGCGAATGGTTCCAAGAGATGGTGAAGAGAATTTTATCTCTGTAATTAGCGAGGCATGTTTATTTTTTCTAATGTTGTCAATTATGTTACTTTTTGATCTTGGTAATTTTTCTGATATTTTGTAAACTCCTTCATCTATTGCTCTCTGTGAATTATTTGCAAGTTCCTGTAACATGTCCTTCATGATTTTTCAAACTCCTCTACTTTTTCTATATTGCCGCAAAAATGAATAAAATTTCTAAACGCATCATATGATTTGCCGCTCTTTATAGAATCCAGTGCCATTGGTATTGCATCATGAAAATCATCGGCGATACCTGCAATTATCAAACCTGCGGCAGCGTTTAGTGCGGTGACTTCGATCATTGATTTATTTGCAGTTCCTCTCAAGACAGAGATAAACGACTTTATGGCTTCATCCTTTGATGAAATTTGAATATCTCCTATGGTTCCTTTTGCTAATCCAAAATCTGTAGGGTTTAAAACTCTAATGTTAATTTTGCCATTTTTGAGATGACAAGTTTGGTTTTTTGATGTGGTAGATAGTTCATCAAGGCCATCATGTGATAATACGGCCATTACATTTTCTGCATTGCGTGACTTTAGTAATAATACTATTCTCTCAAGATAGTCTGCAGAAAATACTCCAACTAGTTGATTCTTTACTCCTGCTGGATTACTTAATGGTCCAAGTAAATTAAATGCAGTTCTTGTTCCAAGAATTTTCCTTGCTTCTGCAATGTTTTTCATTGCTGGATGAAATTTTTGTGCAAACATAAATCCTATTCCACATTTTTCTATAATCTCAGTCACTCTTTCTGGAGGCATATCTAGATCGTATCCAAAATATTCAAAAATATCTGCACTACCATAAATTCCGGAAACTGATCTGTTTCCATGTTTTGCCACTGTGCCGCCTACACCATTTATTACAAATGCCGCTGTTGTGGAAACATTGAATGTTTTCATTTTATCTCCACCGGTACCGCATACGTCAATTATTCTACCAGATCTCTTTGGGTTGATATGAATAGCGTATTGCTGCATTTTGTCTAGCATTGACAAAAGTTCTTCATCTGATTCACCTTTGTCAGTCAAATTTCTTAAAAAATTGGCTGCTTCTTGAGAAGGAATTTGTCCCATGAGTAGCTCATCCATAACTTGGCTCATTTCATCATATCCGAGATCCTGATATAGTGAAAGTTTGTTTGTTAGTTCTGCAATCATTTTTTTATCAACTTTATGAAATTGGTCAGAATTTTTTTCCCTTCGCCAGTCATTACTGATTCTGGATGAAACTGTACTCCTTCGATGAGGTATTTTTTATGACTTACTGCCATTATCTCCTTATCATCTTGTGCAACTGCAGTTACTTTGAGCACGTCTGGAATCACTGTCTTGTCCCCTACTAGCGAATGGTATCTTGTAGCATTAAACGGATTTTGAATTCCTTCAAATAAAGGCGATTTGTAATGTTCTACTGGGCTTGTCTTCCCATGTCTTACGTTACCTGCGTTTACAACCTTTCCTCCAAATGCATGAATGATTCCTTGGTGACCTAGACAGACTCCTAGAATTGGTGTTGTTGGACCTAGCTCGGTTATTACCTTACTACAGATTCCAAAGTATTTTTCATCTTCCGGCGTTCCTGGTCCTGGTGATATCACTATTGCATCATAATTTTGTTTTTTAATCTCATCAAGTGTTATTTTGTCATTTCTGATTACATCTGATGTAACATCAAGCTCTCCGAGAAGCTGCGCAATATTATAAACAAACGAATCATAATTGTCAATTATTAAAAATTTCATTTTGATGCCTCCTTTAGTGCGTTAAGCATTGCATTTGCTTTGTGTTGAGTCT
>DASSAF010000297.1:0-1831 GCA_035685565.1 Nitrosopumilaceae archaeon
TACAACTGCTCCTATGCATCTTCCATGAGATTCACCAAAACTTGTTAGCACAAATCGCTGACCAATAGAACTGTATGACATGATGAAATTTTCTTTTAGAGGCTTATAATCCTTATAGGAATGATATACAACAATACCATGCAAATTCGTGATGCGCAACCAAGTGATAAACAGTCTATTTTAGAATTTTGTAAAGAGACATTTTCTTGGGGAGACTACATTGCTGATGTCTGGGATTCTTGGATTTTACAAGGAAATCTCTTTGTAGCTGTTGAAAATGATACCCCGATTGGTCTTTCTCACCTTGTTTTTACAGACAACAGACAAGCTTGGCTTGAAGGAATCAGGATTCATCCAAACCATAGAAGAAAGGGACATGGAAGAAAGATGATTTCATACTGTGAATCAATTGCAAATTCTAAAACAATAAGGATGATAATTGAAAGTGATAACACTCCTTCAATTGATCTTGCCAGATCTATGGGATATGACATTGAAGATTGGTGGCGGCTGTATGCTTTGGTACCCAAAAAAGAAACTTCCTCTGTGATTATAGCTTCTGATATAAATCAGATTTCAAGATTTGTATCTTCAAATACATATGTTGATTCATGGAAGTGGCTTCCACTGGAAAAGTCAGACTTGGAAGAACTAGTACAACAAAAAAGAATTTTATTGTCTGTACAAAATGAGCGCATTTTGGCAATTGGAATATGGAATGAATCCAAAAACTTTGCAAATGTCTTGCAGCTTGGTTTTATCAATGGCACGGATGAGGGAATGCTAGACATTTTACGATTCATACAAAACAAAGGTTATGAATTACATTCTGAAAGAATTCAAGTTTTTTCTCAGGCAAAAAACATACTTGAGATGGAATTGCTGACGAAAAGACCTCTTTTTTACTTGATGAAAAAGGATCTAAAGAAAAATCTATAATGATATGACATAAAATAAAATCATGAACTATTGGCTTGTAAAACAAGAACCGTCTGTGTATAACTATGATAAATTAGTAAAAGAAAAAAAGACGATATGGGACGGCGTTCATAACAACCTTGCACTAAAACACATTAGATCAATGAAAAAAGGTGACAAGGCGCTATTCTATCATACCGGTGATGAGCGACAAGCAGTTGGTATTATAGAAATAACAACAGATCCGTATCCAAATCCAAAAGAAGATGATAAGAGATTTGTCGTAATGGGTGTAAAGCCAATGTCTAGACTCAAAAGACCTGTAACACTAGATGAGATGAAAACAGACAAGATCTTTAAAAATTGGGAGCTTTTGAGAATTTCAAGATTGTCTGTAATGCCAGTTCCAAAAGAAATATGGGATGCCATTATTAAAAAATCAAATAGCTAATCTGAAAGAATTTTTGCCCCAATTGCATTCATGTCTTGTATGAATGTTGGATATGAAACATCAACTGACTGTGGATCAGAAACAGTACAACCACCTACAAACATGCCTGCAATACAAAATGCCATAAACAATCGGTGATCATCAGAAGAATCCAAATCTGCACCTTTTGGAATATCAGGTGCGTCAAGAATCAGCCCGTCTTCTTTTTCCTCAACTTTGATGCCGATCTTTGCAAGCTCACGCGCCAAGATGGCAATCCTGTCAGTTTCCTTGAATCTTGCATGTTTTACGTTGTAAATTTCAATTGGTTTTGATGTCTTGAGTGCAAGTATTGCTAAAGCTGGAAGAAGATCAGGGGTATTTGAAAGATCAAATCTTCCACCATCAAGTGATGGTGGAGTCTTTACTGTTATCAAATCATCCAAATTTACCTTGACACCTAGCTTTTCAAGATGTGTTATC
>DASSAF010000298.1:0-1674 GCA_035685565.1 Nitrosopumilaceae archaeon
TTATTCATTTCATCCGTAAGTATTTCCTGAACTTTTAGAAAATACAATCTGGTCGAATATGGCATTTCGTCAATGTGATTTTCTATTGTCATCATCAGATATCTCACAGCACGTTTTGAGATATCCAAGTTAAACTTCATATGAAGTATAGGATCTTGTTTTACCTTTATCTTATCTACAAGCCATGGAGGAGCCATATCTTTTGCCTCATCTATTACTTTGTTATACCAAAAAGTGATGTTTTCAGGATTAAGGCCTTCTTTTAGATTAGTAACATCGTTTGACATTTTTCTTAACATTTGTTCAGTAATTTCTTTCAATGTCTAACGCTGTAAATTTCCTGTTTTAGCACACTTACTCAAAGTTAGAAAAGTTGTTTGTCAATTCAGCGCAAGTTACCCTCAGCATCAATTTCAGAATCCTTAATCCGTGATGTTGAGATGCGTTTGCCATCAGTTGCAAGGACCATGGGAACACTCACTATTTCTACTGGAGATAGTTGCTTTTCATGTCTTAGTTTATTTAGTATATGACCTTGTCCTGTGGTTTCTTCACTTACAATCAAAGCCTCGACTTCTTTTTCTAGTACTGCAGGCCCAAAATCATTGTCCAATTTGCTTATTTCAAATTGAGAGTTTGGAAAATTTTTCTTTATCATTGATTCTAGAGTATGATATCTTTCACGATAACCATGTAAAAGATTCTTTCCTTTTTTTGTAGCAAGTTCATCACTAGTAAGACCAATTATAACTTTAGACGAAATTGAGAATCCTTTTTGTAATAAAGCAAGATGACCTTTGTGTAAAATATCAAACGTGCCACCAAGCGCAACTAGATGGAATTTTGCCATGAATACATTTTGTCGTGGGTTAAATTAACTCTGTTGAGACTTTACAAGTACGACATTTATTATTGGTCCAGATGGGGCAAGAGGAATATTATCAGAATTCCACACATATGTTTCTATAAAATACGGTCCATCAGTAGTAGGATTCCAAGTTACTGTTGCATTATCACTTGCACCAAGAAATACACCTGAATATTTTCCAATAAATTCAACTTGACCTGCGAAATTTTTTACTTGTACATAATAAACATATGCCTGTGTTGTTTGACTTCCAAGATTTCTTAATTCACTTGTAATTTTTACAGTAGATCCAACTGGTATCGTAGAATATTTGTTACCTTGTGGATCCGTAACTAAGGTACCACTAATCATAACTGGCAATGTTGCAGTGACATCTGTTACATCAGTGATAGTTGATTGATAATTATTAGATTCTGCAACAAGTTTGTATGATTTTGCATGGGAGTTTGGAGTAGATGTTATACTGAAGCTAGATGCGGTTCCTGGACCAACATCAATTGGTTCTGCAGTAGATACAGATACAACTCTTTGAAATGCATCATAGGAAATTAGATAAATTGTAGTTCCAGAGGAGATCATTGTTCCAGTATTTTTTATAGTTCCAGAAAGCGAGAGTTGTGATGCTATTTGTAAATGTCCAGGTACAATGCTTAGGACCTGTTGTTTAGATGAGGAAGAAGTAAAACCTGCAATTTTGGTTTGGACGTTTTCTATAGCAGGATCTGATTTTGTTGATGAAATTGAAAATGGAGCCTTTCCATTTCCAGGTATAACTTTAAGCAAAGTAGAACCAGTCTTGTATTCTA
>DASSAF010000299.1:0-8307 GCA_035685565.1 Nitrosopumilaceae archaeon
ATAAGATACCGTACAGTACGGTACTATTAATACTCGGGTAACTTTGAAATGACCTCCGAAAAACAACTTAATTCTTCTCAAGTTTGAGCGAAGCTGAATTGATACAATACCTCTGTTTTGTAGGTAATGGACCATCATCAAAGACATGACCTAGATGAGCGTTACAATTTTTGCACATTACCTCTATTCTTAACATGCTATAACTAATGTCCGCCTCGCTTTTCACGTTGTTTTTGATAGGTTCCCAAAAACTAGGCCATCCTGTACCTGAATCAAATTTTGTATCAGAATTAAACAGTTCTACCCCACAACAAATACATGTGTAAATTCCTTTTTCCTTACAATCATTGTATTCTCCAGAAAATGGAGGCTCTGTGCCTTTATTTCTGCATATTTCGAATTGTTCTGGCGTGAGTGTTTTTTTCCAATCTTTATCTGATTTTTCCATCATGTACTAAAAATGTAAATTTGGATATTAATCTTTGATTTCAGAAAATTCGCTTGCTGAAAATTGGATCGGACGGATTATAAATCGATAAAATCTTCTTTTCATCATGCACAAAACCGATATTCAGTTAACGTTACGAATGACATTTAGTTTTCTAGTTCTAGCAATAATTTATCTTGCATTTCTTAGCTTCATATCGTTATATTTTGGATTAGGTATCTTACCAATGGCAGTAATTGCAGGTTTGATGATCGGGGCTCAATGGTATTTTTCAGATAGGATAGTTCTTTGGAGCACTGGTACTAAGCTAGTCACAAAAGAGGAATATCCTATTTTATATGAAATTGTTGAAAGACTTGTTATAAAAGCAAATCTTCCAAAACCGAGAATAGGAGTAGTAAATATGGAAGTGGCAAATTCATTTGCCACAGGAAAGGGACCAAAAAGTTCAGTGGTTGTGGTAACTACCGGTCTTATGAAAATTTTAGAAAAAGACGAATTAGAGGGAGTACTATCACACGAGCTTACTCATATCAAACATAGAGATGTTACAGTTATCACTCTGGCAAGTCTGTTTTCTACTATTGCATGGTTTGTCATGCAATCTTCTATGTTTGGCGCAATGTGGGGTGGATATGGGTATGGTTCTGGAGGAAGACAACAACAGGGTGGAGGGGTATTCTTGGTTTTGATTGTAGCCGCAATTGTGTGGTTTCTAAGTTTTATAATAATACGTGCTATATCCAGGTACAGAGAATTTGCTGCAGATAGTGGCGGTGCATATATGACAGGTCAGCCCTTGTTTCTCTCAAGAGCACTAATGAAAATAAGCGGTGAGGTAAAAGTAGCTCCAAAGCCAGAACTAAAACGAATTGAGGGAATGAATGCATTTTTTATAATCCCTGCCATGTCAGGTCAAACAATTGCGAGATTTTTTGCGACACATCCTCCGGTTGAAGAAAGAGTAAAACGTTTGATGGAAATTGAGGCTGAACTTCGAAAGTCTGATCAGGTCGATTCATGACTCACACATAAAAAATTTCATCAAAAAAGAGTTTTTAAACATAAAATCTATTTATAAACATTTTATAGGATAATTTTCATATGAAATTCATATAAAACAGCTAATTATTATATCAGCACATCTTATGTAATGCATGGCAGAAGCTGGTTGGGAGATATACGCGGCAACAGCTGGTGCTCTTGCACTAACCATTGCAATCTACTTCGGAGAACGTGCCTATAGGTACAAACGAATGAAAGAGAACAAACATGTTGGTACCTATGGATTCAACTTCGAAAAAGAGTAAACATAAAACCGTCATCAACTTCGGATTCAAAACAAGGTTAAACTATATTCAAAATATTAAATTCTGATTTTTGGATAAAAAATAATGTTATTTACAGCAGTCAGATACCCCAGGTATAATTCTTCATATGTCTCAGACTACCCAATCATCATTCTGCTTTGTTTAATTATCAAAATTCCTTTATAATATACATGATCTCAAATCTTGCAATTTCACTGTCTCATTGTTTAGAAATCACTCATTGTTTTGCGATATCTCAATAGGTGAGAATTTTTCACTAAATTGTTGGGCCAGACTATGTTAGGTATTAAATAAAATTTTAAGAAATTAATAGCATGAGTGAGGAGGTTCTTGAGAGAATAGTTTCTGCTGGTATAAATGGAATAAAAAAGGCAGAATTGAAAAAAACTTTTGGAAAGAACTGTGATAATATTCTACAAAAATTAATAGATACGGAACAAATTTTTGTTGAGAAAAAAGGCGTAGCATATTTTGTATGGACGCGAGATGATTATGTCTCATATTTATCTCAAAATGATCCCAAGTGCAAGATTGTTCTCAGTATGGCTATAAGAAAAAGTCATTCGGTGGCTAAAGTTAACAAATATGCTAACATCGAGACGATAAACAAAATACCACAACAAAATGTTGCAGGTAAAGAAAGTGACTTTAAGGCTGAATTTGACAGACGTTTAACAGAATCTTCCACTTCTATAGGATGGGCACCTTTTTCAGATATAAGGAAAAAGATATGTGATTCTAAAAAGATTTCACCAGAAAACTTCTACTCTATGGCAGCTGAACTTGTGGAAAGGCACAAGAAAAGATACGAAGTATCATCAGGTGGTCAAGAAGGAATTATCATGCGAGGACTAGTTCACGGCTATGTGAGGAATGTCTGATGTACGCATATCAATTAGAAAATAACCCGTACCCAAGTAGCCCAACTCCTACAGAAAAGGATGCAAGAATTCTTGGAGGAAAAAGACACAAAGAAGCTAAATCAGCTATTTTAGAATGTATCAAAGAATTATGCAATAAAGTTGATGGGCGAGATTCAAACGATGGTGATTTTAGAATAATTACATTGATCCAAGATGTTGGATCTGGTAAGACACATTTGGCCTTACATATAAAAAACCTTCAAAGTAGGCATAATACCGTCTGTACGTTTCTTGATTTATCTACAATATCTCCAAAGACCATGCCAAGTCTTTACAATTCAATTATCAAAGGATTTGAAAATGAATTTTTTGTACAGCTTAGAACAAAACTTGTAGAGTATATACGTGATAGAGCAGAGCAGGGAGACAATTCTGCTAAAAAAGCATTTGATTATTCCTTTGTGAATAAACTTTCTGGATTGACAATAAAACAAAAAGCAGAAGAGATAATTTCTGGCAAGGCGTCTGTTTCTGTAGAAAATATAAAAAAGTTTCTTGTACAGTGGTTTAATTATTATGAATCAAATTTAATCAGAAATATAATAACAAATTCATTTGATACTGTCACAAATCTTGAAGAATTGCTTGGTATGATGGCGGCAATTTCAAAACTAACTCATAGATTCTTGAATAAGATTGTTTTTTATGAAATTGATGAGTTTGACGGAAATCCAGATTCTATAGAATTTGTCAAGGGAATAATAAATGCACACCTTCCAGCATCGGTTGTATTACTTATCTCGACACCTTCAGGTTATGCTGAGATTCAAGGTAAGAGCCCATCTGTTTTTGATAGATTAGAAAAGGCAAACTACAAGATAGACCTTGTAGGATCAAACTCTCAAGAAGAACTTTTGGAAATTGTCCTAGAATACATTAAACACAATGACAAAAAGGGTAAATTTACACAAAAAACACAAGACGAGCTAGATGAGAAAATTCAAGTGCTGTATGATGAATTTCCAGAATTTCGTAGCGTACGTTCAATCATAAATATACTATACCATGCAATGGAAAAATCAGCAGAACTTGATTTAGAAAAAATAGATGAAATTGCCATAGATGAAACCATAAAGCATACATATCCTGGCCTAAAAGTTCGTGGAAGCATAATGGCAGTACCGATATCTGATTTTATATCGATAAGAAGGACGTGTGAGGATGAATCAACTGGAGCGCAGTTAAAAAACGCAGTTACAAATCTTGTTAATTTTGCACATGAAATGGGAAATATCGGAAAATTGGAAAAGCAAAACCAGACACTTGATGTGATTTATCAAGATCCATATGGCTCAAAAATTGGGATAGCCGTTGTGATAAATGAAAATCACGCCAAAAACTTTGAAGCGATCTCAAACATTTCAAAATCTTCGGCACTTGTGGACAAGCTTGTAATACTTACAAATTCTAATCTTCCAAGCTCAGAATCTACAACCATAATTAATATTGACAAATCTAAGATGGTAGACCTTCTTTATTTTAACAACAGGTATATTGATCGCAAGATTGGTTCCTCTGACAACGAAAAAATACAGATGCTTGCAAGAACAGTAAATATTATTTGATCATGTGGAATATTTTTTTATAGGAAGATATAACAAAAATAATGTCAAACGACGAATTTGAACGCCTTTTAGCAAGAATACACAAAGATGTAACCTTGTTTGATTACAATGAAATCAAGGTACCTTGCATCATTCTTGAAGAAAAAAGATTTGATGATATCATGAAGATAATTGCTGGCAAACCAGTTTCTGTAGAAACAAATTTGAATATACTTCAGGATGGGTTGGGTCACGTGTTTGTAGATGTATCTTTGAATTTTTCACAAGGAGATGTAGTTGAAAAACTATTGTTATATGCCAATGATTGCTTTGAATTCTTTGAAGCTCTTGCAGAGTCATCTCTGCTTGCCCTCTCTTCACCACATTCTGAATATGGAAAATCAAATGTCTTTATGATCCAACTTCCAAAGCCAGACAGAGCAGTAAACGCACTCGAAATTATCAAAAAAGGTTTAAAGAAATAATTGAATGCGGTTGCCGGGATTTGAACCCGGGTCGCGGAATTGGCAATCCCGCATATTAACCAAGCTGTACTACAACCGCTCAATCGATTTAGAAAATTCTAGTCTATTAAAGCGTACTGTTTGGCAACACTATTTTTTAACTTCATATTTCTAGATAAAATGTGGACCATAAGGTAGAAGAAAAAATAAATCAAAAGATAAAAGAGGTTGCAGAAAAATCTGACGAAATTTCACAAATAATTAATTCACTAAAAGAATTAGAAACACACTCTGATTCGTTTGGTTATGGAATTGCAATAGGACGATTATACAACTCGTTTTATTATCAGTGTAGGAGAATTTTGAAACGAAATCCTACAGCTGAAGAATTTTCTGAATTCGTAGCTATTCTTGATAAAAGACAAAAAGATATTCTTAACGCACTAAAATTAAGCTGATACAGGTTTGATTGGTGTTATCTTTATTACTTTAATTGTTGGTGTTATAGGTAACTTTACACATGCTCCGTGCAGTGCTTTTTTTGCAAACTCTAGGTGTTCCTTTTTCACAAATGCTTCCATGATGACTTGACCCTTATCAACTCGTGCAGCTAGACTAACTGCTTTACCGAAAGCACCTCTCATACCTTCCTGCAATCTATCTGCACCTGCAGTCGCAATCATCTTATTTTCTCTTAACAATATGTGTGGGTAAACCCGCAATTGTGAGAAATAACCTGTTTCGCCTGCTACCTGTTCAATTTTTTTGTTTGCCGATAATCTTGCAGATTCTATTGCCATATGTCTTATCTGCATTTTTTCATTTGAACAAAGTTGTACGCAATAATCATAATTGTCTCTTTTTCCTCCAGAAAACTTTGCTATTTTTATCTGAGGTTTACCCTTGATGTACTCTTTTCTTGTATATGGTTGACCGTTACCAGTTCTATAATTTGCGCCGTGCATAACTACACTTTTGATTGATTATTGGGCGCCCATATTTTAACCGTGAGATTGTATTTGAATTGAAAATCATACAATGACAAAATCTGAGATTAGGTTGTAGAATTGAAATAAGAAAGTGCATTTTCTATGTTATTAACTTCAATGACTTTCATTCCGTATTGCTTTTCAGTTATTGGGGAAAGCAGTTTTTCTTGCGCTGTACAGGATCTATAGGTGAATACTCCTTCTGTTTTTTCATTGCATGATTGGACCTCAACTGTTGCCTGTCCTTGTGGAACAAGAAATATTTTAGCTCCGTATTTGCCAGCGGCATCAGCCTTTTCTGCAGCTCCGCTAATTTCTCCAATGGTGCCATCTTCTTGTATTGTTCCAGTCATTAACACTTTATCATTTAGTGTCTTTCCCAAAATCTCAGATGACAGTAATACTGTCATTGCGCCACCCGCACTTCCTCCATCAACTGCTTGTAGTTCTTGATTATTTCCAGAAGATATGGAAAAAATTACATCCTTCTTTGACAGATCTACATTGGTTATTTTTTGGGCTACCATGACTGCTGTTTTAGCCGAGGTTTGAAAATCTACTCCTGTGGGAATGGCTGTGTTAACCAATACCTGACCTGAACCATCCCGAATTTCTACAGTAATTTTCATTACAATGCCCTGATAGGTAGTGGTTTCAAAAATACCATCGTTTTCTAATACCGGTCTTACTGCAACAGCTTCTATAGATTCGCTAGAAGTGTAATTGCCAGCATGTGATACTGTTTGAGTTATGGTTTGGTTATTAGGTAAAGGAGCTATTGATGTTTGTTTTGGAGTAAGAGTAATTTTTGAAAGTTTTTCTAAATTTTCATTATTTTGATTTTTATAAAAATCTGCTGTTTGTTCTAGCAGTTGTGTCCTTTGATATAGAAGATAGTTACTAAAAATTGAAACCACGATTATTCCTATTAACGCATAAATTATTTTATGGTTTGACATGATATGTGGTAAATTAAACCAAAAGTAGTTATTAATTTTCCGTAATTTGATAATTGTTTAATTTTCTAGATTATTTTGATTTATACTTTATTTTAGAAAACTATTGTACGTAATGTTATATTGCCAATACTATATCGTGAAATAGATGTCTGATATCGAGTCCAAAGTTGAAGGAATATTGGTCAAGGATCATACTATGATTACTGATAAAAACATGCAACACAGTTTAGAACAGAAAGGTTTTGGAGAAATAATAAAAAAGAAGTTTTTTCTCAAACCATTTGAATCTCTTTATCTCTTGTATACTAGTAATCTCAAACTACTGAAGGGAAAACTCCAAGTTAACTTTGACTCTATGATGCAAGAATGTGTAAAGTATGATGTTGATGCACTTACAAAATTTCTAATCTATCGCGATTTGAGATCTAGGGGTTATATCGCAAAAGATGGATTTGGATTTGGTTCTGATTTTAGGGTATATGAGAGAGGTCAATTTGGTGAAAAGGCAGCAAAATATGTTGTATTTGGACTAAACGAGGGAAGACGCCAAAAAATGGGTTTGCTACAAAAACAAATAGAGCAGATAACTACGATGGGTAAAGAGCCAGTCCTTGCTGTAATTGAAAGGCGTGGGGAAGTAATTTACTACAAGATCTCAAAAATACAATTCCATGAAAATAAGGATCAGCCAGGCATTTCACCCATAGAATTTTGACTTTATCTTAAAATATTGTGGAATCTTAATGTCTAATGTGGAGTTTAAAGAAATATACTGTTATAATTGCAAGAAAACTTTGGGAAGATATAACGAAAAATATTTCTCAGACTTGAAGATGAGTGAAATGATAAAAGTAAATCATTCTTCTCATGTACATGAAGGACACGAAATTGTAATAAGAAAGATAACTGTCTGAATTAGTTTTTTTATCTAGGCGAATCAATGTATAGTAAATATTTTATAGTAAACGCAACACGGTAGCGTTAATGAAGCCAATTTATCTAGCCATTGCATTATTTCCACTAATCATATTTGTTATACCAAATGCTCTTGGCACATTTGGTGACATTACATTGACAGCTCCTAAAATGGTTAATACCACTGGCCAAGAATTGACTAGCTTTCAAGTTGGTCAACAAATTGGAATAGAATCAACACTCACAAATCATGCTATACCTGAACAAAAATTCACATATCTCGTACAAGTAATGAACAAAGACGGTGTAACCGAATATCTTGAAGGATTTTCTGCATCTATGATATCTAATCAATCATTTACTGCATCACAGGTATGGATTCCAAAAGAACCAGGACAATATACTATACAGGTGTATGTGTGGGATAGTTTGACATCTGGCATTCCTCTTACACATGTACTGCAAACCCAAATTACCGTAAATCCCTAGTTCTTCTGGAATTAGCGAACAAAAATTTCATCTGGCTTTACAATTATTGAATTTAAATTTTTAGTATGAATCGTTAGTATCAATTCTTAGTATTGCTTAATTATCATTACAAATTTTGGTTGCTAATGCCTGATGAATCATGTAGGACTTGTGGTGGAACACTCGTAAACTGTTCACTTTGTCCAAGTTGTAGGAAGATGACGCAACGAATTTGTAATATTTGCGGTTTTAAAACAGAGGAACAA
>DASSAF010000300.1:0-2137 GCA_035685565.1 Nitrosopumilaceae archaeon
CATAATATTCTTGAAACGGTTAATAAATATCGCTTACATTTGCGTCAATTTTATGTACATTTTTGTACATCCAGATTATAATTGATTTTAAATCATCTAAAGACATTATTTTCTTTTATTGAATTTTTCAAATCCTTAAACCACATTTATCTTTCTGTCTGGATTTGGATTCACTTTATTTTCAAATTCTTCTGGATTTGCAGACAGAATTGTCTATAAAACTAACACAAGTGTAAGCGTGGCTTAATAATTAATTTCATAAATGAAAATAACATGACTCAACAAATGCAACATGAGAACAAGATATCTAGACAGTCAAATGAAAAAACTGAGCTAGAAACTTGTAAGACCATATCAAAACAGCAATACAGATCAGAAATGAGCATAATTTCAGAGATTTTAGGTGTAACAATGGATGGTGGTAAAGGCGGAACAATAATATCATCAATATCCAGAAGAGCCAACCTATCACACTATGCAGTAACTGAGAAATGTCAAAAGTTATTAGATGCAGGACTGGTGGAATCTACAAGTAACAATAGAAATCACACTTTTGTTGTTACAGAAAAGGGAATGCAATTTTTTCAAGAGTTGCAAAAATTCATAGAAATCGCACGATCAATAAAAGTAAGAATTTAAGTCATAGACGGATTCTCAATAAATGTAAAAGGTCCGACGAGAGATCGATCCATAATACTGACAAACTTGTATATGAAACAGACACAAACGTAAGCGCAGCTTAATAGCATTAAAGAACAATTAAACCATAATGACATACATTATAAACGAAATTCGCGCTTTTGAATACGTTTATAGCTCCAAAAAGTGATCCTTTTGATACAAATCCTATCCGATAATTATGTGATATGGCATAAAGAAATGGTTAATGAAAATAAAAGATATCTTTTGTTCAAATGGTTCCAAGGCAAAGCTGAGATTTTATAAAGGAAGTTTAGTTTATGAGCCAAACAATCAACAAAAAATCCTTCGATTTAACAATTAAAGGAATTACTACGAACCAAATGGAAAACGAAGAACAACAATGGATAACTATCGAAGATCCAAACATCGCTATAACAATTCTTGGATCATATGCCGATGAACAAAAAAGGTTGATTTTGAAATCTGTTGTATATGAACCTCACACCGTTTCAGAACTTTTAAAAATATGCAAAATTCCACTAGTTAGTTTCTACAGAAAAGCTAATTCTTTAATACAAGAAGGCTTGATTGTGAAAAATCCACTTGTTATCAAATACCATGGAATCAAATACCATGGTAGAGGAATCAAATACAAAGCAGTTTTTGACAATTTGAGAATAGATATTGATGGGAATAGAATTATTGTTAAGGGTAAACTGAACAAAAATTTTTAAAAAACGATAGTAGCAGAAACCCATAGTGTGGGATCACACCACTATCCAATTTTTATTAAAATTGTGATTTGTTGGACAATGCATGGTTAGAAAAATCTCTTTAGCAGCTTTCAAAATTAGGTCGAATTTTGATAATTATATGAATACTATTTCTTATATTTAGAATTGAAAAAATAGGATTAAAAAATATTTTATAATTAAAAAAAGAAGGAGTTTGATTTGTATTATTTATGGTGCTGATATGTGTGCACACAAAACATGTGCTTGGATATTTACACTTGCGGAAGAAGTGTTGTTACCGTGTACTTCCCACAAATCTAAATTCGTGACTGTGTTGTGATTAGGAGTACTTTCAAAGAAATTTACCCCCTGACCAAAGCTTTCGAATCCTCCGCCAGTTACAAAGTCGCCTGAATTACAACTTACTTTTACAATCCCAATTGCGTGTGACCCGATTGGTACTTGAGCACTAGTCTTGACATAGAAACTGACACCGCTTACTCCTGGTGGTCCTTGTGGACCTGCTGGACCTTGTGCACCATCAGTGCCGTTTGTTCCATCATTTCCTGGTGGTCCTTGTGGACCTGTAGCTCCGGTATCACCTTTTGGTCCTTGTGGACCTTGTGCTCCTGTAGCTCCGGTATCACCTTTTGGTCCTTGTGGACCTGTAGCTCCTGTTGGACCTGTAGCTCCTGTTGGACCTGTAGCTCCTGTTGGACCTGGTGGACCGGCTGGACCTGTAGATCCTTTGTCTCCTTTAT
>DASSAF010000301.1:0-4600 GCA_035685565.1 Nitrosopumilaceae archaeon
GCGTTGTAAATCCCCTTAAGTGAAAACTTTTGTTTATTATCTAGAGTGCTAGTATCAACCGTGATTTGGAAATTATGATTATTATCTGCAGATCCATACGATAAAAGTACATAGCTGTTGTTAGGACCATAGATCACAATATACACATTTTGAGAATCACTAGGCGCAGTTGTGCCAGAAAAATGAATCTGACTCCCTCCTTTGTAAAATGCAGCACTAGTTTGAATGGATGTGACTTCAGCATATGCAGGCAGAATTACCGATGAAATCAATGAAAACACAAATAAAATTGAGAATATATTTATCAAGTTAATCTTCATAAACTGTTTTTCTACTTACATAATTATTAAAAGCGCGTAGAATTGATACTTTTCAATATAAAGCTAAAATAATGCAGTACTTTTCGATGTATAACACCTCAAATAACCTAAATAAATTGTGTCTTTACTAATTACAAATACGTACGGATGATTATTTCGCTTGACTGATCCTGTAAAATGTTTCAAAGGCTACAGATTTGCAATCAAGTCAAAGACAGCAAGTTTGTACTAGAATAGAACATACCCATTGTATTAGTCTTCAAATCAAATCACAAAATATGGAATCAGGTCGTCATAAGCAAGACCCTAAGTGGTTTAGACCATATCTGTTTATCAGAATTGTAGGTTTGTATCTGATAGTATCAAAGACAATTGTAATTTTACTAGCAATAGATATCTATCAAATGTGGTACACCACATTACCAGTTGTAGATACCAAGGTAGAATTTGCTGGAGTCTATCTTGTTCCAATGATTGGCATATTACTAGTCTGGTTCCTACTCTCAATAATAGGTTCAGTCAAGTTATTTCTGTTACACAAGGGTGGGTTTTGGATCTCGCTTGCTGCCATATTTTTGACTCTTATCGTCTTTCCCTCAGCTTTTACGTTGTATTTGAATTTCGCAAATAATTTCTCGGCAGTACTCATTACTACGCAAACAAATTATGCCATATCCTCGTTGACTATTGCTGCGGATATAACCATGATACCGTTATTGTTAATTTCCCGTAAACGAGTGAAGTGGAAATCTTCAAATAAATCAACTGCGTAATTAGCGCTCCTCAATTAAAATAAAAATAGACGAGAACAATCTCAGACGGGGTTGGTGTACAGAGAAAAGCTTCCTTTATCAGAATGCTCGTTCTCGTCTGATTTACGCTCGCTTACTATTATAAAAAAATTATGCATAGTTTCTATCATAGCTTTTGTCTTACATTTTTAATCAATATTTTATTCTATTCTAGATTCGCTAGGAACTAGACCCATAAATAATTACTTCAGGATTTGGTTTTTAAAAAAGTTTAATATTCAAATAATGTCTGTTATGTTTTTAGATCTGTCAAGTTGCTGGAGTTATCATATACGTCGATTCACACTGATATGCTAAAATTATGCCAGTTTTCTCTCAACTGTATTCAAAATGGAAATATCTAGTAGAAATGTAGTAGTAGGACCGTCAAGAGCTCCTCACAGAGCAATGTACAAAGCAATGGGATTAAATGATGAGGATCTTGGAAAACCGTTCATTGGAGTATCTCATACTGGAAATGAAGCTACTCCATGTAACATACATCTTGGAAGATTAGCTCAAAAAGCAAAGCAGGGGGTAAGCGATTCTGGTGGCACCCCAAGAGAATTTGCAACAATTGCAGTAAGTGATGGCATTGCAATGGGTCACGAAGGTATGAAAGCATCTCTAGTTAGCAGAGAAATAATTGCAGATTCAATTGAGATAATGGTAAGAGCTCATCAATACGATGGATTAGTTGGAATAGCGGGTTGTGATAAAAGTTTACCAGGCACTATGATGGGAATGGCAAGACTAAACCTCCCATCAGTTTTTGTTTATGGTGGCACCATTATGCCAGGAATTTATGAGGGAAAGCAAGTCACAGTACAGGATGTTTACGAGGCCGTTGGTTCCTATGAAGCAGGGCAATTAACTCTTGAAGCATTGAAAAATCTTGAAAATGTAGCATGTCCAAATGCAGGTTCTTGTGGTGGCATGTATACTGCAAACACCATGGCATCAATTAGTGAAGCAATTGGAATTGCGTTACCTGGTAGTGCATCTCCTCCAGCTGAAGATCCACGAAGAGAAAAAATGGTATACGATAGCGGCAGGGCAGTTCTAAATCTTTTAGAAAATGGCATAAGGCCAAAAGATATTTTTACATTTGAGGCATTTGAAAATGCAATTACGGTTGCAAATGCAATAGGCGGCTCTACTAATGCAGTTCTTCATCTTTTAGCTTTATCTCGTGAGATTGGAGTACGACTTACGCTAGAAGATTTTGAGAGAATTAGAAAAAAGACACCACATATTGCAGACATGAGACCTGGAGGATTTTATGTGATGCTAGATTTAGACAAGATTGGAGGAATTCCAATTTTAATGAAGAGTTTGGCTAGGAAAAATCTTTTAAATGAAGATGTTATGACTGCGACTGGTAAAACTCTCAAACAAAATCTAAATTCAATTGCACTTTCATTTGATGCTAATCAAAAAGTACTCAAGCCAATGGAATCTCCAATTCATGAAACTGGAACACTAGAAATTCTCAGAGGTTCGCTTGCACCCGATGGTGCAGTTGTAAAAGTAGCTGGAGTACATGCTACAGAATTTCGAGGCAACGCCAAAGTTTTTGATAGGGAAGAAGACGCATTTGACGCCATTTCAAGAAGAGAGATAAAAGAAAAAGATGTTGTAATAATAAGATATGAGGGTCCTAAAGGAGGGCCGGGTATGAGAGAAGTGCTTGGAGTTACTGCTGCACTTGTTGGACAAAAACTGGGAGAAAAAGTTTGTTTAATAACAGACGGAAGATTCTCTGGTGCAACAAGGGGTCTTATGATAGGTCATGTTTCTCCAGAAGCAGCTGTTGGCGGAAACATTGCTCTAGTAAAAGAAGGTGATGAAATCATAATCAATATTGAAAAGAATACTTTGGATATGATGGTATCGGAAAGTGAACTTGCGCAAAGACGTAAAGAATGGAAACCTAGAAAGCCAAATTATGAAACAGGTGCATTAGCAAAATATGCATCACTTGTAGGTTCTGCCTCCGAAGGCGCCATTACTAGCCCAAGATAAATTAATTTTTTTAAAAATTTAGAAATCTACTGGAAGATGATATTGGCAAAAAAACCTAATTTTTTCCATAATTGTTTTTCCGGTTATTGATACTCCATCTTCTAGTCCTTTCTCACAGATACTACAAACTGCTTCTTTGACAGCTGTTTTTAGAGTAGATGCTCTTTTAACAAAATACAGATCCTGGAACAACAAAATTTCGTTCCTATTTTGCCTTGGAGCCAATATCTGTGACATGTATATCATACGTCAAGATCGGATATAAAGGTACCGTACTATACCGTAAGTTTCTGAGTCTCCAATGCTTCCAAACTAGTTGCTTAATTTTAAATAGAGTTAGAACAGAACTTTCTATATGGGTGACCGCATTTGGGCATTCAAAACTTAGTATAGTACCCCTAGAGTATACTGGCTCCCAATTTGAACTATATAACAAAATTTCAAGAAACTATCATTATTCCTTTTTGTTTGAATCCTTAACTGGACCTGAGGAATTAGCAGAAACCTCGATTATGGGATTTGATCCCTCAATTGTAATCAGAGGATATTCAGACAGAATAGTACTACGTGACAAAAATGGAAATACACGAACAATTCTAACAAATGATCCGCTATCGGAAATAAAAAAACTCCTTCACGAAGTTCCTGATCAAAAATATCGTTATCTTGGAGGAGCAGTAGGAATAATAAATTATGATGCAATCAGATTATGGGAAAAGATTCCAAATTCGCATAAAAAAGAAGACATGCCACTAATGGAATTTGGAATTTACACGGATGGAATCTTGTTTGACAATAAGAAGAAAAAATCATTTTATTTTTATTATGACAAAAATAGAATTGATAGTTTAACATTTTCTGAAACAGAGTTTGAAAAGTTTTCATCATCAGAAATTTCAGAAAACTTAGACAAACAACAATTTGAAAAGATGGTCGACAAGGCAAAAAAATACATACATGACGGTGACATCTTTCAAGTAGTGCTTTCTAGAAAATTCAAATTTTCTGCAGAGGGCGATTTGTTAAAAGTATACAAATCACTTAGACAGATAAATCCGTCACCATATCTTTATCATATGAAAATGGGCAACAGAACTATTATTGGTTCTAGTCCAGAAATGCTACTTAGGATAACTGGGAGAATTGTTGAGACATTTCCTATTGCTGGAACTAGACCAATAACAGAGGATGAAGAAAAAAACGAATTATTGAAAAAAGAAATGCTAAACGATGAGAAAGAGTTGGCTGAGCATACAATGCTCGTTGACCTTGGTCGAAATGATATAGGCCGTGTTTGTAAGTATGGTTCCGTACATGTAAAAAATCTTATGGCTATCAAAAAATTCAGTCATGTCCAACATATGGTTACTCATGTTGTTGGAAGTTTGGATCAAAAATATAGCATTTTTGATGCCATGAAAGCAGTATTTCCTGCAGGAACTGTCTCTGGTGCACCAAAAATTC
>DASSAF010000302.1:0-5689 GCA_035685565.1 Nitrosopumilaceae archaeon
TAGCTGATAAAATTCTCCATTAAAATTAACTCTGTGCTCTGGTGATGATTCAAAAAGTAATTTTATCACTTGAAGCTGCTCTGCAAATCTTCCAACTGGTTTATCCCATTGAATTTTAAATTCCTTGATGTTTTGAGCTTCTCCTGCACCTATACCTAATGTTCCTCTTCCATGCGAAACCCTATCCAATGTTATTGTTGCTAGTGCAATGTTTGATGGATGTCTTCTCACAGCATCTGTAACACATGTTCCAAGCTCTACCTTGTTTGTAACAGAAGCAATGGCAGCAAGCATAACCCATGGGTCATTTACTATAGCATGATTCCACTGTGGTACGTTTGAGTGGTCCATGTACCAAATTGAATCATATCCAGTTCTATCTGCTAAAACACAAGAAGTAAGAATCTGATCCTCGGTTAATCCTAATCGTGCAACATTTAAGCCAAATTGAATTCCAAATTTTACCATTTTTTCCTAGTCCTATAACAAGAATGTGAACTAAATGTGGTATTTAAGTTTAGTAAATTATATGAAAATTAGAATTTTTTATTAAAGAAAAACCATTAAAATGTAATATTGTTACAGTTTTCCGTTTGTAATCTCCTTTAGCAATTGTATGACATCTTCTTTTGTGACAGGAATTGGATTTGGATCAAGATGGCCGCGGTCTGTCATAACAACATCTGCAGCTTGGTCTAGTGGAGCTTTCAAAGTAAGACGGTCAAACTTTAACTTCTCTATGACTTGTTTGAATTGTTCATAGAAAATAGACTTGTTGAATCTATGTGCAACGGTCGTACAAGATGAAAGCGAGTATCCATGGGGAACGCCTTCATTTGAATACACGTAGGAAAGGGCATGACCCAAAGTAGTTGATGCATTTCCAAAACCAATTCCTGATAACATTGAACCATAAGGATAGTTTTCTGGTTTGTTGTTCATTATGGCATCATATAGTACATCAAATGCTGCCTTGCACATTGTTTTGGTAAACTCGTTGCCTTTCTTACTGTCATAGCCTTCTGTTGCTTGAGCACATGCATCACAAACAGAATTTTTGACAATTGCTTCAGGTGTTCCTTCTAAAAAGTATGAATCAACTACTGCCATATCTGCAAGGAATCTTTCATCCTGTAACAGTTTCTTTTTTCCATCAAATTTTAAAACACAATATGTGGTCATCTCACTTCCGGTTCCAAATGTTGTCGGGATGAGAATTTTTGGAATTTTTAATTCAGTTGCAGCATATTTTGCAACATCCTGTGAACTTCCACCGCCTAGTCCAATTATTGCAGAAAGATTTTTTGTTTTATATTCTGAAATAACTTTTTGAACTGTCTCAATTGATGGTTCAGGCTCAACTTTATCAAACAGGAAATGATCGGTTATCTTCATTCTTGCTAGCCATTTTGATGATACATCTGGTGGTGCAGTAGTTACAACAAGTGCATTTTTTGGATAATCTGCCTCAGAAAGTGCATTTTTTCCGAATTTTATTACTTTGGGTATTCTAATAACATTCATAATAAAAGTTAGATTTTCAATTATTATTATACCTACGGAAAACGTATGTTAAATAAGAAGAGTAGGGTTGAAATTGGAAATTCTGAACTACATAAACAACATTGCATAATCTGTATGAATACTACAAAACTGAGATCTGTCTTTTCATAATACATACGACGATTATTAGTTGCAAATTTGGAGTGGTAAATGTGGAAAGCAAAACAAGAACTCTAGTTAGAACAATAAGTTTTCGCATAATAATAGTTATTATGTCTTCGGTGGTATTTTGGAATGCCACGCAGAATGTTTTTCAAACCACTTTATCATCTGCAATCTTTAATGTTGCAGCTACAGCAGCTTATTACATTCACGAAAGAATATGGATCAGAATAAAATGGGACCCCGCGAAAAAAGATAGTTCTAAATCCGATTTTCCTCAAAATGATTTAATGAAATAAAATGAATTTTTGTAATTTTATACAAGGACTACAAAGTTACGGTTCGTAATCACATAGAAGATTACGCAATGAATTACGAAGCTAAGACCGTTTCTATTTAGCTAATTCCTAACACAATTACAGTGCCAAGTACACATAACCACAAAAAGTAAAACTCCCCTCTTTTTTAATACTTTATCTGGATTCTGACCAAATTACAAATTCTGCACCTTTCAATTATAGAAATTCTGTGTAACTTGAGCACAGATTATGATATTTTTGAAAGCAAAGTTTCCAGCTAATTCATTTCTTTTTTAAATATCAATGACAGATCAGTCCGTAATGCTGACAAATTTGTATGTGAAACATACACAAATGTAAGCGCGGCTTAATAACAGATGTATGTAAAATAAATAAATAATGTCTCAATATAAAATGAAAAAACTTTTTACAATTTTAACAGCACTGACATTAGTATTTGCTACTGCAACAACTGCACAGATAAACAACAGTACGCCAGGCAATCCAATCCAAAGTATCGATAATGTACTGGCAAAGTTATTTGGTGGTCTTGTCAAGACTGCACAGGCAGATCCTGGAGCAAATGTCTTTGAACTTGACGGCAACATAATAACGAATGCCGCAACATCGCCTCCAGATGACTGGGATCATATCTTTGCAGACAGTGTGTCTGGTCCTTGCGCTCTACTGTCAACGCTTCCATCATCATTCATTGCCGGTACTGTACCATTTTGTAAACACGATGATCCTACACCTGATGCAAGTTATTTCTCTACAGGTTCCAAGGACACCAGTCCTATCAGTTCAGGTAAGAATCCATGGAACTGCGGAACAATTAGCAACCCCACAGGAAAGGATAATCTATTAAGAGGATTCGCTTTTGCAGCAAAATCCCCATCAACGGGTGACACACTCTTTTTTGTAGGCGGAATACGTGAGGCTAAAACCCAAGGTGCTGCAGACTGGGGTGTTTGGTTCTTAAAAGACAAAACAGTGGCTCCTACTTGTACCTCTGCCGACACCAGCAATCATCCATTTACTGGGAAGCACCAAGATGGCGATGAGTTGGTAACTGTCGAGTTTACCATAGGGGGTACTGTTGGAACAATAAACGTCTTCAGATGGAACGGTGATGATTCTACAGGTTCATTGGGAAGTCCAACCACATTTGCTGTAACCTGCAATGGGTCAGCCAGTGGCTCAATTTGTGGCATAGCTAATGGTGGGACCACGATCTCTCCTGGTCCATTCCCTGCTACGACGCTCTGTGCAGATCCAAGTACTACTAACTGTTTGAAGGTAAACCAATTCTTCGAGGTTGGAATAGATGCAACTGCATTATTCCATAGTGTATGCTTCAGTAACATCTTGATAGACACACGAAGCTCTCCATCAAGTACATCAACGATAAAAGACTTTACTCTAGGAAACTTTATCACTTGTAATTCTAGTACCATTCCTACAAAGCAAGCATTTGATGCCTCTGGAAACCCACTAAGCACAGTAGGTACGACTAATGTAGCTGGAACGCCAATAAGTGGAGTAAGAGTCGGTAGCACTATCACATACAAGTTTACAGAGCAGAATACCAGTATGGGTCCTCTTGATATAACAAACGTGACTGCAATAGACTCACAACTTGGTAACCTAGGTGCGCCCACATCAGGTGATACTGGCGATCATATACTTCACCCAGGTCAGACATGGACATGGACAAAGACCTTTACTGTCACCACATGCAGCCCTGTGACAAACACTGTGACATTCACAGGACAAGTACCTTTGCTAAGCGGAGCACCTGCACCAGTTGAGCAAGCTTCCATTACTGTTAATGTAATATGTCCTGCTACAGAAGCAACCAAGCATGCATACTCTACAGCAGCTGATGCTGCCGCAGGTACAAACCCAATAGACAATCAGAACGTAACACGTGGTGCCACTATCTATTATTTAATTACGGAAAAGAACACAAGTTCTGGTAATCCTAACATATCGCAAATAAAGAATGTAATGATAAACGACACACTAGTTGGTCTTGGTGGCATAGTTTCACCTGACTCTGGTGATACAAACAGCAATGGACTACTTGACGTTGGTGAGACATGGAAATGGATCAGGTCCTTTACGACCAGCTCTGCAAACTGCAATGGCGTGATTAACAATGTGTCACTTGATGGAGCAATGGTGTTAGATGGATCAGCCGCACCACATGAGACCGCCTCAGTTACTGTCAACGTAACATGTCCTGTAGTAAAGATTACAGAATTTGGCTACACGAACGCACCCACAGACTTGCATCCAACTTCAGGCATTGTTTCCGGTACTACTGTATTCACAGCAAAATTACATAACTTTGGCACTGGCTCTACAACAGTTACAGCCAGCCTGACTAGTCCCACAACGGCATCTACCGTTTCATGTAGTCCAAGTTCCTTGCCAGGAATTTCCCTTGCAAGCGGCGCTGATGCGACACTATCGATGACATGCACATATACCAATGCCGCCTCGCTAACAGTTGTCAGTGCTCACCTTGAGGTGACCTATACGTTAGGTTCTGGTCCAGGCAAAGCTTCTGGATCACCAGCAAATATTAGCTTCACCATACAAAGTGACTAGCAAGCAACAACAAAATTCCATTCTTTTCTTTTTTAAATAATTTTCATAAAAATATTGTTTTGTTAAATTTTTAGGGATTGTTTCTAGATTTATTTTTCCAAAATAATTCAACACAATTCAAAAATGGGATCAGCTGAATTTGAAACAACAAGAAGATGCCAACAAATGCAAAGTTTTACACAGTCAGCAAGCGTCACAGAATCATAATCCTGTTTTGTTTGGTATAATGAAATTGTAGTAGAATTCTAATCTGGATTAATCTTATGGAATGATATAAGGAGATTCAATAAATTACTTTCTTTGAGACTTATACACAGTTTCGCTTGCGACAGCACTGTTTCCAGAAACATCATAAACCTTTGCAGTTATTGTATGCATGCCACCAGCAATATTGCTCGTATTCCACTTGTAGTTATATGGCCCGCTGGTCAATTGTGTGACTAGTGTATTATCTATGTATATCTGCACGTTGCTTATGCCAGAACTGGCAGATGCAGATACTGATATTGTTACCTTACCCGTAACAGTTGAACCTGCTACAGGGTTTGTCATTGAAACTAATGGAGGTGCAGTGCCAACATTGCTAACGTTGACTGTAACCTGTGATGAGGCCGAATTGCCAGCGATATCAAACGCTTTTACCATCAATGTATGTTCTCCATTTGATTTTTTTGTAGTATCAAAAGATAGTGTGTATGGAGCTGTTGAAGTCTTCCCATATAGCGTATTATCAACGTACATCTGAACACTGCTAATGCCTAGACTATCAGTGGCGCTAACATTTACCGCTGTTGTGCTAGCAATAGTAGAACCATTCGTTGGACTAGTTATTGAAACTGTAGGCGATGCTGTTGCTGACTCGCGGAAAAGATAAAGTTGGTTCCCAGGATAAAGATTAAGATCAACAGCAAACTGCGTGCTATTGATACCATATCCCAATCCAGGAGGATTCTGATAGGAAGTTCCCAAAAACACAGACTGACTCCAAGTACCGTTACTATAACTGCTAACATACGCATCGTTGTAGGTTAGTGTGGTTTCATTAATAGGAAAATAACCAAGATATATGGAACTAGGTGATGCTACCAGGCCAAGATAGTCTGCCCTCT
>DASSAF010000303.1:0-1984 GCA_035685565.1 Nitrosopumilaceae archaeon
GATTGGAGCAAGCAAAAGCAAAACTGTGGAAAGTACCTTGTGAAGTGTGAATATGGTGCCGTCTCGCTCTTCTTCTGAAAAACCGGTTCCATATGCACGCCCCTTTATCATTTCTATGTAATGTGCTGCAAAAAGATTCCAGGTAAATTCCCTTATCGCAGTAGCAGGAACAAAAAAGTTGTATTCACTATAGCCTTTTTTGCATTCTATTATTAATTTGTCCAGCTCAGATAAAATCCAACTGTCAGCAGGACTAGTCTTTCCTGATTTTAAAACCGGAAAACCAGAAAGGAATCTGGAGATATTCCAAAGTTTACTGAGAAACTTTTTTGTTGTTTCAATCTTTTGTTCTGAACATCTAAAATCATATCCTAAATTAATTTCACTTGCACTCCAAAATCTAAAAGTGTCTGCGCCAAATTTTTGTATAACTGGTAAAGGATCAACAACATTTCCTTTGCTTTTACTCATCTTTGTTCCATGTTCATCTACACCATATCCCATTATCCATGCCTCAGACCAAGGTGCCTTACCAGTAAGTTGTTCACATCTTAGTATGGTATAGTAAAGCCAAGTTCGAACAATGTCTTTTGATTGTGGTCTTAGAGTTGCAGGATATGTCTTTTTGAAAAATTCATCATCTTGTTTATATTTTGAAACAAAGAGTGGTGAGACACTAGAATCCATCCACGTGTCAAAAGTTCTATCTTCACCAATGAAATCACCTGAATCACATTTTGTACATTTTTGTATTGGCGAAGGATCTTTCCATGGCTGATAGTATTTTCCAGGTTCTGGTACATGAGGCTCAGAACATTTTGCACAGTACCATATAGGAATTTCAGTGCCATAGTATCTTCTTCTTGAAATTGGCCAATCTATTGCAATAGAATCTAGCCAGTTCATGAGAATCTGTTTATGCATGGATGGATGAAATGTGATTTTTGAACCTATTTCTCGAATTTTTGGAATTGCATCCATTTGTTTGAGGTAATATTCCTCCAAGGGTATAATCTCAATAGGAATTTTGCTTCTCTCAGAGACAGGAGTACGGTGATTGATGTTGTCTATTTTTTCTATACATCCTTGATTTTGTAGATCTTCAATTATTTTTTCTCTGGCTTGTTTTACTTTTAATCCAGTATATGGTCCTGCTACATCTGTCATTCTGCCATCCTTTCCAATTGCGACTATTTCTTGCAACTTTATTTCTCTAAAAAGCGTAACATCATTTTGGTCACCATAACTACAAACCATAACAGTTCCTGACCCGAATTCTTTTTCTGCAGACGGATGTGTCCTGATCTCAACTTCTCTGTTAAATAAAGGAATTATGGCTTTCTTACCAACTATACCTGAATATCTATCATCTTCTGGATTGACAATTATGGTTTGACATGCACACAAAAGCTCTGGTCTTGTACTTGCGACTGGTATATCTTCATCTCCTTTAACTTTAAATTTCATGTACACTAACTTTGTTGGAATTTCTACGTAAATTATCTCCGCATCTGCAATTGTGGTACCTGTAACCCAGTCATAATTGGTTGGTCTATTCGCTAGATATATCGCACCTTTTTTCCAAAGCTCAATGAATGTTGATTGTGTAAGAGTACGGTATTCTTTTGAATCAGTTCTATAATAATTAGAAAAGTCTCCGCTTAGTCCAAGGCTTGTCATTATCTCAATCATTTCTGCCTCAAGATCATCTAATGCATTTGAGCACATCTTCAAAAATTCGGCTCTGTCAGTTTCCCGCATTCTGATGTTGTATTTTTTTTCGGTATACATCTCAACAGGCAAGCCATTTCTATCTATCCCAATTGGGAAAAGTACATTCTTACCTGTCATCCTTGCTGTCCTTGCAATCATGTCTATCTGTGCATAATGAGCTGCAGCGCCTATGTGCCATGGTCTTCCAGATGGATATGGAGGCGGTGTATCTATTACGAAAATGTCCCCTTCTGGATGAAAATCATAAAGG